>CANOGG010000001.1 GCA_947565485.1 uncultured Mycoplasma sp.
GGTAGAGCATTTGACTTTTAATCAAAGGGTCTTGGGTTCGAATCCCAAACGAGCCACCATTTTAGAAACTTAGAGTTTATGGGACTTCCATAAACTTTTTTCATATAATAAAATTGTCTAATTTCTTAAAAAGTGGCAGGAAAAGAGCCATAAAAGTGGCATTTAATTTATATAATATAAAAATTAGAAGAATATTATAAAAACCACTGCCATAAAAAAATCCCTTATAAAATTATTTTTCCTTTGGTATTGGCTCAAATAATCGTTCTATTGGAACATTAAGCGTCAAACAAAATATTCTCAAAAATTCTAACGATGGTCTATTATTTACATTATTACTCTCAATATCTCTTAACCAGGTATAAGAAATACCTAACATTTCACTTAATACTTGAGTAGTTAACTTAGGGTTTATAGTTTTATTCTCTAGCCTAATTTTCCTAATATTATATTTTATGGTCTTATAAAAATATTCCTCAGTTAAATTTTTCAAAAATAATCAGTCCTTACATATTTTATTTACCTTAATTATATAAAATTATCATTAAAAATAATATTCTAAATAAATGTAAACCAAATACATAAATTATTTAATTAAAAAAACCCAAATCTATTTATTTGAGTCTGTAAAGTCATGCTCCTTAAAAAATTCCTCAAAAGGAACACCTAAAACCTTACTAATAGTAGCTATTACTGTTATTGAAAATGTTTGTCTAACTTTTTCGCTTTCAATATTAACAATTAATGAGTGAGAGACATTACATAACACACCTAATCTTTCTTGACTCATCCTCCCAAACTCATCGGCATACTTAGAATTATTATAACGCCTATAATACTTAACATTTTTAGATATTCTTAAAAATAAATGGATAAAAATGAGTTATGATAAATAAAAAAGATGCTAAGCTAAACAAAACAGTATCGATAGTAGGGGAGATAGGATGCCTTATAACTAAGGTTTCCTCTCTTTTTTTATTAATATAACTTTTAAAAATTTTTAATAAACATCTAATAATGCTAAACTTTTTTAAAAGTTGACCACGTCATAATATTTTGCTAAAATAAATAACGTACATCAACATAAAAAATGGAAGATGGCTACAAAAAACTAGAAATAAAAGTGGTATATTTATTATTTGCAATAAATGTAAATAGTAAATAATGCCATTTTAATAGAGGTAATATTATGAGTGCTAGAAAAGAATACCGTGAAATAAATACTTACAAAGTATATGGCGTAAATATTAAAAATATAATGCAAAATAAAGATATATCCCAAAATATATTAGCTAAAATGACAAAACTATCAATTAATACAATTAGAGCTTATTACCATGGAACTATTAAAAGAATCGACTTAGATGTTTTATCAAGAATATGCTGTGCTTTAGATTGTAAGGTAGAAGACATCCTAAAAGCAAACTAAATATATAATATTGAACTATCTAGTATCTTTACCTAAAATCACCAACTACTGTAATTCGTTTAAATTTAAAAAAGAATAACTTTAATAAAAGCTATCCTTTTTAATATACAAAAGTTTTCTCCAGGGCATAATCTTCATATAAAATCGGTAAATTACCCCCAAAAACACTAATGTATTCTAAAATATTCTTCTCTAAATAACACTCTAATGGGTTATCTACTCCTATAACCTGAACAATATCCCCCAAACTAACTTCACCATCAACTATAATGATGCTATATTCTTCTCTAATCTCTTTAACTTTATATAATTTATCATTTATATAAACTTTATTTATTTCTGAAACCATTCCCTGTAAATAACCAATAGGAATAACTGCCAATATTTCCTCTTTCTTCTTCGTCTTATCTTCCTTAATCTTCTCAATCTTCGAATTAAGCGTCAAAACTTGTTTTAAGGGTCTCTTAAAATCTTTCTTGAAAATCTTTTTCTTCCCATAATTTATTCCATAAATAGAGTAATCGAATCTAATCGCATTTGACACCTTAATTTTATTTTTATCTTTCTCACTATTCAAAATCCATAACTTAGCATCTTTAATAGGCGCCACAATCCTTTTAAAATCTTCATATTCTTTTTCTAAAACTGTAGCTATAACTCCCAAAAACTCTAAATTTTTACTCTTACTTAACTCGAGGACACTCTCTATTTCTTCCTCACTCTCAATTCCTCTATAACCAGACACATCAATCTCTACCATAAACTTTAAGGAATCTTTAATATTCATCTCTAAAAACTCCTCAATAGAATTTTTATTTCGGATAACAATAATAGCATCCATCATCACCAAATCATAGATATTCTCACTACTAACTAGCCCTCCATAAATAATCGGTATCTCTTTATCATATTTTCTAATTAGTTGGACATCACTAAAATTTAAACAGTACAAATAATCAACCAAATCTCTCACATAATTTACCATATACATCCCATGTCCATAAGCATTACTACTAACATCAAATACATAGTAACTAAACTTATACTCACTTTTCAAATAATCTATATTAAACCTCAAATTCTCCACATTAATTTCCACATAATTTGTATAATTCATTACTTCCTCCCCACCATAACTAAATTGTAACAGATAACCGTCTTCAAGTCCATTAAAAATGAAAAAAATCGCCAAGCGATTTACAATTTTATTCTTTTTAAAGTAAGTGGTGGGACAAATTCCGCATATGGAACCTCACAAGTCTCTTTATTTTCCAAATAATAATCCGAATTTTTAAAATCTTCCTTAATTAGACTTAAATACATATCTCTTTCAAAGACAATATCACTACTTCCAAGTGAAATCATCTCTGAGATACTTTCTAAGTCCTTTCTACTTTTAAAAACAATCTCTAAATTTATATTTAACTCTCTTGCTAACCTAACAAGCATTCCCATTTCTTTTTTTATCTTTTCATCTTTCTTTAAATTCCGATTATCATAAACCAAATTTACTTTGAAATCTAATTTTTCTATCGCCTGATGGTGATATCCATTTACAAATACTCCCTTTAAACTATTATCATAACTATAATTCCGCAATATCAAATAAGTCGCATTCGCTAAAAAGTTTCTTACTTCCTCTGATATTTCAACTTTTCTCATAAAACAAAATCCTCCTACACTCTAATTATAACAAGCATTTAACCCAAAGACAATACTTGACCTTCAATATCCCATTTTAAATTCCAAAAAAAATCTTGCTAAACCCACCTAATTTTTGGTATACTATAAACATAGAAATAGAAGAGTGGTGGCTAAAAGTGACAAAAATAATAGATATAAAAGGAAGAGAAATTTTAGACAGCCGGGGTAATCCCACTGTTGAAGCAGAACTCTATTTGGAAAGTGGCTTAAAAACCAGGGCTTCCGTCCCAAGTGGTGCCTCAACTGGTTCTAAAGAAGCCTTAGAACTCCGTGATAATGATAATCGTTACCATGGTAAAGGTGTCCAAAAAGCTGTCAATAATATTAACACCATTATTAGAGAAAAATTAATTGGAATGGAACTAGACCAAGTAACCCTCGATGACTTACTCCTAAAACTAGATGGTACTCCAAATAAAAGCCATCTTGGTGCTAATGCTATGCTAGCAGTCTCTCTTTGTTCCATCAAAGCCTTAGCTAAACTAGAAAATAAAGAACTTTATACCTACTTAAGTAGTGGCAAAGTAAGTATTCCCATACCTATGATTAATATTATCAATGGTGGTGCTCATGCTAATAACAACCTTGATATCCAAGAGTTTATGATAGTCCCTGTTGTCAAAACTATCAAAGAACGTGTCCGTATCGCGAGTGAAATCTTCCATACTCTAAAAAGTATCTTAAAAAAACAAGGCTTAAGTACCGCGGTCGGTGATGAAGGGGGCTTTGCTCCTAACCTTGAATATAACACCCTTGCTCTTGACTTAATCATGCAAGCTATCAAAGAGTCTGGTTATACTCCTGGTATAGATGTTCATATTGCTCTAGATGTCGCTGCGAGCGAACTATATAATAAGGAAACAGGTAGATACCACATCGATAATCGCGACCTAACCAGCGATGAATTAATCAAATACTATATCGGTCTTGTAAATAAATATCCTATTCTAAGTATTGAAGACCCGTTTGAAGAATTTGACTTTGAATCTCTAGCTGTTTTAACTAAACTAATCGGCGAGAAAATAATGATTGTTGGTGATGATTATTTTGTCACCAATACTAAATACTTAAACGAAGGTATCAAATATAATGCTGGGAATGCTATTTTATTAAAAGCTAATCAAATAGGAACAGTCACTGAAATGACCGAAACTATTCTTTGTGCTAGACGAAACAATTACAAAATGATTATCTCCCATCGCAGTGGCGAAACCGAAGATACTTTCATCTCCGACTTTGCAGTAGGCTTTGCGCTTCCTTTTATCAAAACTGGTTCGATGTCCCGAGGCGAGCGTATTGCCAAATATAACCAATTAATCCGAATCGAAGAAGAATTAACTTCATTAAAATAAACAAAAAGAAAGAAAAGGTGAAGAATATGTTTATATCTGAAGAACCAATCCATATCAAAGTTGCCGATAAAAATGATATCGCTGAGCTTGTTTTAATGCCAGGCGACCCCCTAAGAGCTAAATACATCGCTGAAAACTTTTTAACTAATGCTAAATTAGTCACTAGTATCCGTAATATGTTCGGCTACACTGGCGAATATAAGGGAAAGAGGGTAACAATCATGGCCCACGGAATGGGCATGCCTAGTGCTAGTATCTATGTCTTTGAACTTATCTATTATTTTAATGTCAAAAAAATAATTAGAATAGGCACTTGTGGCGCAGTTAGTCCTAAAGTCGATATTGGCGATGTCATTTTAAGTAAGAGTATTTACTCCGAATCTAACTTTGCTTATACCTACAATAACTATGTTGGCAATGTTGTTGAGGCTAACCCTGAACTCAATAGCACTATTTTAAAAACCTCTGAAGAACTAAACCAAAAAATATACTATGGCATGATAACGACTATGGATGTTTTTGGCCCTTATATCGACTTTGAGCGAGTTTTAGACCGTATTCCCAAATCTTATGAAATATTAGCCGAGGAAATGGAAGCTTTTGGCCTAACTCATGTTGCTAATACCCATGATTGTGCCTCAACTACGCTTATCACAGTTGTTGACTCTAAATATTCTAAAGTGGTTTTAACTCCTGAGGATAGAGAAACTAAACTAAATGATATGATAGTCTTAGCTTTAGAGTCTATTATCAAATAAAAAAATACTAAAAAATTATTCTAAGAAAAATTATTTTTAGCATTAATGTCATTTTTTTCTCACAAACACATAAAAGATATTAATGCTTTTTTATTTTATCTAAAAAACACCAATCCATGAACTGGACAACAAAGTAGACAACAAACTAAAAATATCTGTTCCCAATTTCATTTTTAAAAATTTATCATCTTGCTTTTCAACCTCCACTATGATATATTTAATAATAGTATGGAGTGATTAAAAAATGGAAGTAATATTTAAAGAATTAGAATTAGAAGATTTAAAAAGTACAATTGACCTTTGCAATTTATGTTTTGATGAAAAAACCGACTACGAATATGCTAAACAAGTATATTTAGAAACAAAAGATGACCCAAATAATATTTACATTAATGGTATCTATAATGGTGAAGTTATTGCCCACACCAAATTAACGATTATTAAAACGATGTATAAACCTATGGCAACCTATGCTCTAATCAATCATTTGTGTGTCAAACCCGAATTTCGTCGCCATCACTTAGCAAGTCATCTCTTAGACGCTGTCTTCCAAGTTGCTAAAGACTATAATTGCGTCGAAGTTTCTCTTTGGAGCAAGAACTTTCGCGTTCCCGCCCACAGTTGCTATAAAAAATATGGTTTTGAACTTTTAGAAGCTGGTTTCTTTACTAAAAAGGTGAACTTATGAAAATAGATGGTATATATATCGGTGGTTGGTTCCAAAGAACAACCCTTCAATTAAGTGAAATTTATGACTTTCTAAAATACGCCCAATCGGAACTTGCCCTAAACAAGAAAAAATTAGTCGACTTAAGAAATAAACTTGATATCAACATGATGATTGGCACTAATTATCATATTGACGGGCTGGAATACTTATCTTTCACTTCCATGAATGGCATTTCTGTCAAAATCTTTGAAGATGGCCTTATTACTCTTAGTAAAAAAAATATTGTCGACTTAACCATGTTCCAAGATATTGACGAATTAGCCAAATATTATGAAGATAAATTAAGTCCCGCCCTTGGCTATCTCTTTAGTTTGGGGGCTCCAGTCCCTAAAGAATTAGCGAACATCAAAACAGTTTATCCATACTTTATTGTCTTAAATAATTGTAAAAAAGATGATATCAATAATCTTATTTCCAAGACTGAAAATCGCAAATACTTCGAATATACTAACGACTCTTACGAAGTTCATCGTGGCGATATGTATTATTTCATAAATATCAAAAATAAAAATAATAAAGATGTGGAACGCTACATTGAAGAACAAATATTCATTCGTGAATTTAAAGCCCAGCTCCATCGCTATCTAAATCTTCATCGTATCATCTGGGAAAAAATCGCCGACGTTAAAGAAAATGCCAACGTCAGCGGTAAAGATATTATTAAGAGTAGTAATAAAATCGATGGGTATGCTAAAACTGTTAACTTAATTGATGGTCGTATTAATCAAATGAGTAGTTATCTAAAAACTCGTGAACGTCTTGTAAAAGACGACAATCAACTAAAAGAAGCTTTAGACCTTATCGGTTATCGTTATGAAACTCTTGGCAATACGCTAAGTTACATTAAAGAACTATGGAAAATGACCAATAACTATGTAACCTCCGCTCGCAAACTCTTCAGTGACCTTAAAGGCGATATCACTAACAAATCTTTAAGTAATCTAACTATTGTCACATCTATGGGTGTTGGTGCATCCCTAATTGACCTCTTTACTGAATCTGAGCCTTCTTTTAGTCTCTTTGGCCTCGTTTACTTTTTTATTCTTGCACTAATTGGTTATACTGTTAGCAAATTTATGAATTTTATCGCTAGTAATCGAAAATATAAAATCAATGATATAGAATACGACAAAGATATCAAATGAGAAAAACAGCTTCTGATAAATGTTTTCTATTACTAGTATTCTTAGGACTTTTTGGCTTTTCTATCGGTCTATTTGATGACTACCGCGAATTATGGATGAGTGCTAATAATATAAGTACTACCACCATCAGTCATGTCATGAGCTTATCTTATATTGTAACAGTTCTAGTTCTCCTAATGTTTAGCATTAAAGTAACAACAAATAAAATAAAAAATGGTTTAACTATTTCCATAATCTTCAAAATGCTTACTAGCACTATCTTAATCTGTCTTAATAATACCCATAATTTTTTTCTAATTAAGTTCTTCATGTTCTTTGATATTGCCTTAACTGAACTAATTATCTCCAGTATTTATCCTTTAATGCTTAGCATCACCAAAAATGACGAACTCTATACCAAAAAAGAGGCCATCGAATCCATCTCCAAAAAATTGGGCTTTTTACTAGCCTCTATTCTTCTAGGTAAAACCATTATTTTCTTGAAAATTGATTATAATATTTTCTTATTATTTTCCACCATATTTACATTTTTATCTTTTATCGTCCTCTTAAAAGTTGACATCTCACCATCATCAAATGAACCTACACCTCTAGAATTATCACAGTGTCTAACTTACTTTAATACTCATAAAGTCTTCTATTATTATTTATTTACAAACTTCCTCACTGGCATAGCTTGGAGTACTGTTGTTGGTATGCCTCTTTTAACACTAACTGAAAAACTAAGCTTAAGTCCCACTCTCTCTAGTTTCATCTTCCTAAGTATGGGCTTTATCACCAGTATTTTATCTATTCTTATTGTAAAATACTTTAAGAGCAAGAACGACCATATCAATCTTTTCTTCAAATATGGCTTTCGCCTCATTCTTTATCTCTTAGTCTTTCTCCTAAATAATAAGGCTATTCTCTTAATCACCATCATTGGTCTTTTAATAACTGACAAAACTCATGGCTTCATCTTCAATAGTTATTTTATAAATAGGATAGATGGAAAATATAGTTTACTTTTTGTCTTACTAAAATATTGCACGTCACTCTTAGGCAACTCTATTGGTGTTTTGATATGTGGAGCCATATTCAATTTAGACATCAAATATTTATGTGTGCCAGCCCTTATTATCGCTCTCATACATTATGTCTTCGCTACCCATTTAATCACGAAAAAGAAATCTCTTAATTGAGATTTTTTACATAAATATATAAATTAAACCCATAATATTAATATTAGCACTCTCTATTGACAAGTGCTAATCACTGTGCTATAATGTATTTTGTAAAAAGACATAAATAGTAAAATGTCCTATATAATAATAAATAGAAAAGAGGTTATTAATATGTATCCTAATAATAATGAAAATGAAAACATCCTTGAAAAATATGGACGTGATATAACAGATGCTGTTAAAGCTAACAAAATTGATCCTGTTATTGGTCGTGATGAAGAAATACGTTCTATCATTCGGGTTTTATCTCGCAAAACTAAAAATAATCCTGTCTTAATAGGAGAACCCGGCGTCGGTAAAACTGCTATTGTTGAAGGACTTGCTATTCGTATCGTAAGAGGCGATGTTCCAAGTACTTTAAAAAATAAAAGAGTCTGGTCTCTAGACCTAGGTGCTTTAGTCGCAGGAGCAAAATATCAAGGTGAATTTGAAGAACGCCTCAAAAAAGTCTTAAAAGAAATAAGTGATTCTAATGGCGACATCATTCTCTTTATCGATGAAATTCATATGATAGTGGGTGCTGGAGCTAGTGGGGGAATGGACGCTGGTAATATGTTAAAACCTATGTTAGCAAGGGGCGAAATTCGCTTAATTGGTGCTACAACCCTAAATGAATATCGTAAATACATTGAAAAAGACGGTGCTCTTGAACGTCGTCTCCAAAAAATTCAAGTAAGCGCTCCCAGTGTCGAAGATACTATCACAATCCTACGTGGTCTAAAAGAACGCTTCGAACTCTTTCACAGTGTCAATATCAAAGATAGTGCTTTAATAAGTGCGGCTTCTTTATCTGACCGTTATATTACTGATAGATTTCTCCCCGATAAAGCGATTGACTTAGTTGATGAAGCCTGTGCTACTATCAAGATGCAAATGGCAAGCGTTCCAACCGAACTAGATAGCCTAACTCGTAAAATAATGAGTCTCGAAATTGAATACGAAGCTATCAAGAAAGAAAAAGACGATTTATCTAAAAGTAGACGTCTAGAACTAGAAAATGAAATAACCAGATTAAAAGATGATGAAGCTATCATGCGTACTAAATGGGAAGAAGAAAAAAATCTCAATGAAGAAATAAATACCAAGAAAGAAGAACTCGACCAAGCTCGTTTTGAACTAGATACCGCGGAAAATAATTATGACTTAGAAACCGCTGCTCGTCTGCGTCATGGCACTATCCCCAAACTTGAAAGTGAACTCGAAAATTTACGAGAGAAAATTGATACCGAAATGCTAAGTGATACTGTAACTGAAGAAGATATCGCCAGCATAGTTGCTAAATGGACTAATATACCTATCCAAAAATTAGTTAGTGGCGAAAAAGAAAAACTCTTAAATTTAAAAGATAATCTTAAGAAAAAAGTAATAGGCCAGGAGTGTGCAGTTAATGCCGTAAGTGAAGCTATTATGCGTGCTAGAAGTGGTATTAAAGACCCTAATCGTCCTATCGGTTCCTTTATCTTCATGGGTCCCACTGGTGTTGGTAAAACTGAACTTGCTAAAGCCCTAGCTTATGAACTCTTTGATGATGAACGTCATATGATTCGTATTGACTGTTCCGAATATATGGAAAGCTTTAACGTCTCAAGACTCTTAGGTGCGCCTCCTGGATATGTCGGCTATGATGAGGGAGGGGAACTAACCGAAGCTGTCCGCCGTAACCCTTATAGTATTGTCTTATTTGATGAAATTGAAAAAGCACATCCTGATGTCTTTAATATTCTTCTTCAAATATTAGATGATGGTCGTATTACTGATTCTACTGGAAAACTTATTGATTTCAAAAATACTATTATTATCATGACTTCTAACCTAGGAAGTGAATACATACTTGATGACAAAGAAAACAGCGCTGAGAAAGTCATGGAGACTCTAAAAAGAACCTTTCGCCCTGAATTTATCAATCGTATCGATGAAATCGTGATATTCAAATCTTTAAATAAAGAAGTAATATATTCTATTCTTGATAAAATAATCGCTGAAACTGAAACTCGCTTAAAACATTTGGACTTAAAACTAAACTTAACCCAAGAAGCCAAAGATTTCATCATCAATGAGTCTTTTGAAGAAAGTTTTGGTGCTAGACCAATAAAGAGATATGTAACTCATAATATTGAAACCTTAATTGCAAACTTAATCATCAAAGATGAAATAAAACCACATACTACCATCACTATAGGTCTAAATAATAACAAATTATCATTAATCTAGAAAATGTTTGAATTTATTTTAAACATTTTTTTCTGTTCCAAAATTAACTTTGGTATTTTGATTGCAAGAAAAAAGCGCCATCCAGTAATGGAAGGTGCGTACCTTAGGGCAAGCGCTTAAATAAAAGTGTCTCGCTTAAATTAATGATAATATATTTAAATAAAAGTAAATACTTTTTTACTAAAATTTTAGCCCTAAATTTATCGTTGACACCAGCCAAAAAATCTGGTATTTTAAAGTTAGCGGGGCACTAAGCTTTGATGTTTGCCACTTTAATTTCGAACAGAATGCGAGGTGGTTGCTATGATAAAAAAAAGAGATATTCTCGACTTTTGTCTACTTGCAATAATTATCATTCTTGCTGTAATTATACTTAAATTAACATGATGTCAATAGGTGGGTTTTGGTAAAAAATAACACCATCCAGTAAAATGGAAGGTGTTTGCTAAACATGGCAAGCACTTAAGTAAAAGTGTCTCGCTTAAATTAATGATAATATATTTTTAAATAAAAGTAAATACCTTTTTTTACTAAATTAATAGTCAAATAAAAAAATTTTAAAGAAGCATTTTACCTTTACAAAAAGAGTATAATTTAATATAATATATATAGTCTCTAGTTTAAAGGAGTGTTAAATTAATGACTAAAAGAGTAAATAGTGAGTTTGACTATTTAATAAGTGATATATTAAAAAATGAAAATTTCTTGGAAACCAAAAAAGATTTACACCATGGCACAAGTAAATACGAGCACTCTCTAAGAGTTGCTAAATTAAGTTATAAATTAAGTAAAATATTTAAAGCTGATATAAGGGCTACAACAAGGGCAGGGTTATTACACGATTTTTTCTTCGGCACTAGAAAAGAAAAACCAGAAAATTCCTACCTTAGACACCCAGTCACAGCCTCTAATAATGCCAAAAGATACTTCAATGTTAGTGATTTAGAAGCCGAAGCTATTAAGACTCATATGTTCCATCATGTCTTGATTAAAAAATTATTTCCCTTTGTGAATCGAAACGAACAAGTAAGCATCAAAGAATTTAAACCCAAAAGTAAAGAGGGATGGATAATATGCGCCTCAGACTTAATTATTTCTATCGTTGAATGTGAAAGGTTCCAATTTTGTTATGTTGCCAATGTAACTCTTTTACTTATCTTTAATATCATATTATTTAGAAATTAAAAATTAAACCAAAATATGCGGTTTAATTTTTTTTATCGTCATTTTTCCTATTATCTAAATACCTCAATAATATTGTTACAATTAGATTATTCAAGCTTCTATTTTCCTCTAAAGCTATCATATCTAGCTCCTTTTTCATTTCTTCACTTATTCGCAAAGTGGTTGTAACACTATTCATATACAACAATCCTTTCTTTTTGTATTCATTATAATATCACTTGTAGTCATTTAATAGTTGCACTTGTGCAATAAATAGTGTATAATGTGTTCATAAACTAGTTTATAAAATATGGAAAAGTAAGTTGTTTTTTATTATGCCTCGAATTTAATAGGAGGTATAAAAATGAAGTTTAAAACCTTAATAAATGGAAGTTTAAAAAAAATAGCAATAGGTTCAACTATAAGTATTGTCATATTTAGTGTATTAATACTATCTCTAAGCTTAGCTAAATATCGAAGTACTAACAGTATAAATATTGCTAAAGGTACAATCAAATATAACCGGCCTGACTTACGCCTAGCGGAAGTCTATGTTGCAAATGATGTTGGCGAGTATGAACTCGCAAGTGAAGTTCCTGAAAGTGGTTATGTTTTGAATGAAGATACTACTAAAACACGATGTGAAAACAAAGATGGAAGTCTTGCTGATATTACAATTACTTATGAGAATGGAGGTTTAACATTTTCCAAGTTGGTAACTGGTGGTGTTAAGTGTTATGTTTATTTGGATGTGAAAAAGACTTCTAGTAATTTAATACCTGAGGGCAATCCAACAGATGATAGTATGTTTGCAGGAACAGATGGTGATGGTATTTATACTTGGACCAAAGGCGATTACTCAGGCGGCAACCAACCAATTAAATATTTTAGAGGAAATGTAAATAATAACTGGGTGGTATTTGGAAAAGATGGTTCGAACTATATTTGGTGGCGAATAATCAGAAATAACTCCAATGGGTCACTAAGAATGATATATGCAGGAACAAGTTCAAGTAAGACAAGTGCACCAACAACTACAGGAGCACTAATAAGTAATGGAATATTTAATTCAAGTATTGATAATAACATGTATGTAGGTTTCAAGTATACATCAGGTCAAGTTCATGGAACAGGAACAAATTCAATAATACTTGGAACATTAAATACATGGTATGATAAGACACTTGGAAAGAGTACTGAATATTCAGGAAAGATAGATTTAGATGCAGGATTCTGTAATGATAGACAACCAAGTACAAGTATTTCAAGTATAAATAATGAAGGCGGAACAGGAACAACAGAAACTTATTATGCAACATTTAATAGAATGGCTAGAACAAAAGTACCAACCTTGCTATGTAATAGCACCCAAGATATCTTTAAGCCACCAGTAGGCTTAATCACTGTGGATGAAGTTAATATGGGTGGTATGGTAATGGATGGAGGTTCACCAAATACAAGAACATACTTATATGCTACCCAAAAATACTGGACCATGTCTCCATCGAGATATCCCAAAGCTCTTGTATTCTATGTGGATGGTAGCAGAATCAATTACTACATCGTGAGCAGCTCTCATGGCGTTCGTCCTGTAGTAAATTTGAAAGCAGATACAGTCTTTGTCTCTGGAAATGGCGAATCCTCAACTCCCTTTGTCGTTCAAGGTACCTAAAACTTCCCCTAAAAAAACATTGATATTACACTATCAGTGTTTTTTTTCACCAAAAATATTACAATTTTTCCACCATTCGACAAATTTCGCAACCTTTATATGTTATAGTAGAGTCATTTCTCTTCAAAAAGGAGAAAAAATAATTTTATGAAAGGAAGAAAAAACAATGAATAATCTAATATCTTACATCAAAAATTACACTAAGGAGCATAACATCGACTATGACAAATTTATAAATACTTTATGCAAAAAGAACATAACAACCGTTAAACGAAGAGCTGAAATAGTTGGTATGCGTCGTGGTGAGAGAAAGGGCATTTACAAAAACAAAGTTGCTATCGCCAAAAAACTTCTTGCCAAAAACTATGAGATAACTGTAATCAGAGATATCACCGGACTTTCTTTAAACATCATTAAATACCTTCAAAAAATGAATGAAAATTAAAAAAGATAATCTCTATAAAGACTATCTAAAATAAATGAATATAAACAATGCTAAACAAACACAGTAAATTGAAAACTTCCATAACTTACCTTTTTTTACTAACTCACTTAACCACTTATAAGTAAAATAAGTAACTATTAACGAAGCAATCATTCCAAGTGCGTAGGGCACCATTAAACTACTAAGACTACCAGCTTCCGCCATATCTTTAACTCCCAGTAGCATTGTTGCCACACTAATTGGAAAATATAAAATAAATGTATATTTTAACGCCGTCGCTCTCTTCATTCCACAAAGTAAACAAGCGACTAATACTGTTCCACTTCGACTAATCCCTGGCATCAAAGTAATCACTTGAATAAGCCCAATCATAATCGCATTCTTAAGTGTTATATCCCCATCTTCTTTATTTCCATTCTTATTTCTAATCAAGAACAACATTAATGCGGTAACTAAAAAGGCAATTCCTAAAAAAGTAATATTCTGTAACTTCTCTTCAATAATATCTTTAAGTAAAATACCTGCAATCCCAACGGGAATCGTCGATACTATAATATACATGCAATACTTAAATTTAATTTTATATTTATCTCTATTCTTCTTATCAAAAATAAACTTAAAAAACGCAATCACTAAGTCTATAATATCTTTTCTAAAAATAAAAAGTATCGCCAGGAACGACCCAAAATTCGCCACAATCTCAAAGTTAAGGTCATTAAACATCTTAGTATTAAATATATTCTTAAATAAAAATATATGCCCACTAGAACTAATCGGTAATGGCTCTGTAAACCCCTGTATAATTCCCAAAATAATATATTTTATAAATTCCATATTCATCACCATACTTAATTATATAATATTTTTCTAAATTAAGAAATAAAATAATAAGGGGTTTATAATGTTTAAATTATTTCTTTACATTTTAGGCATTTTATTTACATCAACAGGCCTATTTTTTACTATAATCTATCTAAACTTACTAACTATCGGGTATACTTTTCCTGAATTTGTCAACTTTATTAGTAGAAAATTAGAATTTTGGTTTATCTTTATCGGACTAATATGCCTAATTATCTCATTAGAAAGGTGGATAAAAAATGAATTTTTATTACGACGTAGTCTTAAACTGGAGTGAAGATATCGCCTATGATTTTTACGAATGGCTTGACAGTGATTCTTTAGAACTTATCAAAAAAATTCCTTTAATCAAAGTAAAACACAAGACTTTTATGGAACTTATCACCAACAAAGTCAAAATAGAAGAAGAATTTCTAAATTATATTAAGGATAAGACTACTCTAAATGGTCACAATATTGTTAGTAAAATATCTTACGCCGCTTTATTTACCGACAATAAAAATGTTATCGCTCTCGAATTTAACAGTGATGGCTTAAGCATTGCCCAAAGTAAAATCATGCTCGACGATGAAATAAACATTTTAGAAGTATCATTCAATTTAAAAGAATGCATCTTAAACTACGAAATTGTTAGTCCTCTTACTTTCCATAGGACTCTTCGCTGTGAAAGTGACGCGCTTCATCTCATCAACCTCGAACTAAAAAACTTATATCAAACCAAAGATCTCGACAAACTAAAATACTTATACTATGAATATAAAAAGGAGCAATTAGACGATATCGAAGAAATTTATCGCAAGCTTTCCCACGAACTAGCTCAAGATTTTAATGCTGATGTTCTAAAATTATACTATATTATCAAGTTATCATACCATAATGTCTAAAAATCTGTTATAATACATAACGAAGGTGATTTTTATGCATTTACCAAATTTAAAAGATGCTAAAATAAGAAGTAATAAATTAGTAAACTATTACGACGCTAAAAACATTAAGAGCACTAAATTTCAAGGAAAAAAATTTTTTATTAAAACCTATGGTTGTCAAATGAATGTCCATGACTCGGAAGAAATAAAAGGCATTTTAAATAACCTGGGATTCACCGAAACTCCTAACTTAGAAGAATCTGATTTAGTAGTTCTAAATACTTGTGCTATCCGTGAAAATGCCCATGATAAAATGTTTGGTTTTCTTGGTCGTGTCAAACACTTAAAAAAAGCTAAACCCGAACTCATAATCTGCATTGGTGGTTGTATGCCAGAACAAGTTAGCATTACTAAGACTTTACAAGAAAAATATCCCTATGTCGATATTGTTTTTGGCACGCATAATATTAATGAGTTAGGAACCCTTATTTTAAACCATCAAAATAACCAAGAAATAGAAGTCTACTCAATTGAGGGTGACGTCTACGAACATATAGACTATGCCCGCGACTCTAAATACACCGCTTGGGTTAACATCATGTATGGCTGTGATAAATTCTGTACTTATTGTATCGTTCCCTACACCAGAGGTAAACAACGTAGTCGTAAAATGTCCGCCATCCTAGAAGAAGTAAATAAACTAAAAGAGGAGGGTTACCAAGAAATAACTTTACTCGGTCAAAACGTCAATGCCTATGGTAAAGACTTAGACGAAAGCTATAACTTTGCAACCCTCTTAGAACAAGTTGCCCAAACTAACATTCCTCGTATCCGTTTTGTGACTTCTCATCCTTGGGACTTTACCGACGAAATGTTAAATGTTATCAGTAAATATCCAAACATCATGCCTTATATACACTTACCACTTCAAAGTGGTAGTAACAGTATCCTAAAACTCATGGGTCGTCGCTATACTAAGGAAGAATATCTAATTCTCTATCACAAAATTAAAGCTCAAATACCTGGTGTTAGTATTACTACTGATATCATCGTGGGCTTTCCTAACGAAACTGACTCTGACTTTAACGAAACTCTAGCAGTTGTAAATGAGTGTCAATTTGACGGAGCATTTACATTTATCTATTCGCCTCGTGAGGGCACACCTGCCGCCAAAATCAAAGACACGATTGATTTAAAAACGAAAGAAGAACGTCTCTATAAATTAAATGCCCTTATCAACGACCATAGCCTTATGCACAACCAACAATATTTAGATAAAATCGTTAAGGTCCTTGTTATTGGTCCAAGTGAAAAAGGTGAGGGAAAAGTTTGTGGCTACACCGAAACTAATAAACTCGTAAATATCACCGGTGCCAAAAATGATATTGGCAATATAATCGATGTCAAAATAACAGCGGGTAAAAGTTTCAGCCTCGACGGTGAAAAAGTAATATTTGTAAATAATTAAAAAAAGGTCTTTTCAAAACGAGAAAAATATCATATAATTATTATAAGTAAAATAGGTGATAGTTATATGAAAAATAGTTATAAGATTACATTAGGTATTCTAGCGGTCCTAATTATGATTACAATTGCCATCGGCACTAGTTACTCATTCTTTTTAGTTGAAGGTGGCCAAGAACAAGATAACAGTATTATTGCAACCTGCTTTGATATCGAGTTTACAAGTGGCGGAAGCAACATCAACCTAGCTAATACTTATCCTATGGAGGATGCTAAAGGCCAAGCCCTAAGCCCATACACATTCACCATCAAAAATACTTGTACCACAGCTAATTCTCCCGCGACAGGTATTAAATATGATATTAGTCTTAACACTCTAACCACTGATAGTGAGACTTCGGATTTACCTGCTAGCAAAATTAAATATGAACTAAAACAAACAACACCAAGTTCTACTAACTTAGGAAGTGCAGTTGTTAGTACTAAGCCTGATAATTTAGCCACGCTTAATCCTAGTGCTAAAACTGATTACAACATCCAAAATAGTTATAGCATCACAAGTGGTACTCTAGCACCACAAGCTTCTAATACTTACGAACTTCGATTATGGATACCTTCCGATGCCTGTGAAGGAGAAGCCTGCGAAACCGAAGTCATGTCTAAAGTTTTCAAAAGCAAAATTTTAGTTTACGCCTATATGTAAAACTTCGTTTTCGAAGTTTTTTTCTTTATTTTGCAAATAAAATATGTTAAAATACCATTAGAAAGAAGTTGAGTTTTCATGATTAAAAAAAATATTGAAGAATTTAAAAAATTTATTGCCAAAGGAAATGTCATTGACCTCGCTGTCGGTGTTATCATCGGAGGGGCTTTCTCATCTATAGTAACTAGTCTCGTAAACAACATTTTAACTCCAATCTTAGGCCTAATATTAGGTGGTGTTGATTTTTCTAATCTTGCCATAACTTTTAAAGATACTCGTATAGAATATGGTGCCTTTATCCAAAGTATCATTGACTTTTTAATCGTCGCTGTCTGCATCTTTGCCTTTGTTAAAATCATCAATAAATTGATGCACTTGAAGAAAAAAGAGGAAGAAGAAAAACCTAAAGCGGCACCAAAATCTGCCGATGTCCTTATTTTAGAAGAAATAAGAGACTTATTAAAAGACGAGAAACCAAAAGCTACTCCTAAAAAGAAAAAGGAAAACTAACATGATAATATGTATTGTTGGCCCGACTGGGGTTGGTAAAACCAAACTAAGTATTGAGCTCGCCAAAAAGTTCAATGCTTATGTTATAAATGCTGACTCTACCCAAGTCTATAAGGGAATGAATATTGGCACAGCAAAAATAACTGAGGAAGAAAAAGAGGGGATAAAGCATTATTTATTAGATATCGTAGATGTAACTAAAAATTATACTGTTTATGATTATCAAAAAGATGCTCGTAAAATATTAGAAGAAAATAAAGATAAAAACATCATCTTTGTCGGCGGTACAGGTCTTTACTTAAAAGCCACTCTTTATAACTATGTCTTTGCAAGTGAGAAACAAATTAATGAAACTTATGATAACTTAACCAATACAGAGTTATATCAAATGGCTCTAAAAAAAGACCATAACTTAGATATACACCCGAACAATCGGCATCGTCTCATCCGTTTTTTAAATAAAGAAAACACTAAAGAAGAATGCTATCCCGTGTATGATGCTATTTATATTGGCCTTACTACTAATCGTGAAACTCTCTACGAACAAATTAATAAACGTACCGACACTATGTTTGAAAATGGCCTTATCGCTGAAGTAAAATCTTTCTATGATAAGGGCCTCAACACTAAAGCTCTAAACACGGCGATAGGTTATAAAGAATTATATCGCTACTTTAACGGTGAATTAAACCTTGATGAAGCAAGAGATTTAATCAAAAAAAATTGCCGTCACTATGCCAAACGCCAATACACATGGTTTAATCATCAATTACCTGTAACGTGGTTTGATACTGATTTTGAAGACTTTAATCATACTATTGATGAAGTCACTAAATATATCGAGAGTAGACCTAACCATGAGTGATTTATTTATTAATGCTATAACTATAAACTGGTCTGATATTCCTAATCCCGAGGAATATCCCTTTAATATTCCCTCCATTAGTAATTTAAAAAATATGGAAGGTCTAAAATTCCATAAAAGAGTAACGTTTCTAACTGGTGAAAATGGCACAGGCAAGTCCACAATTTTAGAAGGGCTAGCCATTAAGTGTGGTTTAAACAAAGAGGGTGGTTCTGCCCACTTTAACTTTAGCACTTATAACTCTTGTTCTAATCTTAGTGACTATTTAACAGTTATAAAAAATGGTAGTGTACCAAAAACTAAATATTTTCTCCGTGCTGAGAGTTTTTATAATGTCGCGAGTACCATCAATGATTTAAAAGTTAACCTTTATTATCAAAATAAAGATTTTCATGCCTGTAGCCATGGTGAATCATTTATCGATTTAATCAAAACCAGGTTTTATGACCATGGTTTATATATCCTAGATGAACCTGAGGCCGCTTTATCTCCCAATCGTCAAATGACTCTCCTCTGTCTCATCAACGATTTAGCCCAAAATGGCTCCCAGTTTATAATTGCCACCCATTCTCCCATTCTTTTATCCTACCGCGATGGCGAAATCCTCGATATGAACAACAATTTCAAAAAAATTTCTTACGAAGAAACCGAAAATTACCAAACATATAAATTATTCATCAATAATTATCAAAATATCCAAGAAAAATTATTTAATTAATGTTATAATTATATTGGTGAGAACGTGAATAAAATATTAAAAAAAATCTTAAATACTTTAGAGAGTAATGGTTATGAAGCCTATATTATTGGTGGTTTTGTTCGAGACCTTATGCTTGGAATCGATTCTTTTGATGTCGATATTTGTACGAATGCTCTGCCCAAAGACTTGAAGAGAATCTTTCCTCAAGCCTCAACTAAAAACCTTGGCGGTATTGACTTCAAAATCAAAAGTTATCATTTTGAAATTACCACTTATCGCGAAGAAATAAAATATCATAATCGTAAACCCATTGTCTTTAACTACATCGAAAATTTTGAAGATGACCTAAAACGTCGCGACTTTACTATCAATTGTCTTGCTATGAATAGAAAAGGCGAAATAATCGATTGCCTAAATGGTCTATCCGACCTCCAAGCCTCACGCCTTCGTATGATTGATGATATTGAGACTAAACTCCAAGAAGACCCCCTAAGAATAATGCGGGCTATTAGATTTGCAACAACCCTAGGTTTTAATATCGAACAAACTCTTTTTAAAGCTCTAAAAAAGCATCATCAAGCTGTTTTAAGCTTATCCAAAACTCGCATAAGAGAAGAATTAGACAAAATTCTCCTCTCTAAAAATGTTAAAAATGGTCTCAATCTCCTAGATGAAATTGGAATTTTAAAAGACTTAAAAATAACTTACCAGGATATTTATCCTGTTAAAAACATTGAAGCTATGTATGCCCAAATTACTATTTCTCACGGTCTAGATTATACTAAAGTTGAAAAAGAAAACATTGCTAAACTAAAAAAAATCTTAAAAGAAGGCGAAATCACCAATCTAACCATCTATCATTATGGTCTATATCTAAATCTTATCGCTGGTGAAATTTTAGAAATTAATAAAAAGCTTATCAATAAAATGTATAAAGACCTTCCCATTCACGAGAAAAAAGACATCAATATCAAAGTTCTATACTTAATAAAAATCCTCGATAAAAAATATATCTCTAAACTAAGTCTTATCATCGAAGAACTAGAACAATTAATATTAAATGGCAAATTAAAAAATAAAAAATCCTATATTATCAAATATTTAAAAGAAAAGCACCTAATCAAATAACCCAAAACACGAAAGGAAATAACCATGGATATATCAATATTTAAAACTAAAAAATATGTTACTAATAGTATATTTATCAAAAAAGCCTTAGCTCTAAATATAAGTCTCGAAGAATTTTTAATGCTAACCTATTTTGACAACGACTATAACAATTACTTAGATATTGAAAAACTAAGTGAAAACCTCGGTCTTAAAATTGAAAGTGCTTATAAAGTATTTAACAGTCTCTTATCAAAGACATTGAAGGACGCTTAATCGAGAAAGTAAACATTGACAATTTTTATCGCTTATTAAATGAAGAACAAATGGAAAGTAAAAAGGCAACTATCAAAACAACTATTTATGAAAACTTTGAACAAGAATTTGGTCGTCCTATATCCGCGATGGAATATGAAATCATCAATGCCTGGATAGAAAAAGGCTATCCTGAAGAATTAATTGTCGGTGCCCTAAAAGAAGCTGTCTACCATGGTGTTCCTAAATTAAACTATATCGACCGCATTCTATTTGAATGGCATAAAAAAGGTTTTAAAAACATGAAAGATGTAACCAAATATCTCGAAAATAACAAACAAACAGAAAGGGTAGTAAATAAAGCTTATGATGAGCTTCTAGACTACAAATGGTATGATGATGAAGAGTGATATTTTAATATCTGGTTTAAATAAACTTTATCCTGATGCGCGCTGTGAACTAAACTATACTAAAGATTATGAGCTTTTAATAGCAACTGTCCTAAGTGCCCAGTGTACTGACAAAAGAGTGAACATGGTAACTAACGAACTATTTAAAAAATATGACTTAAAAAGCTTATCTGAAGCTTCTTTAAAAGAGATTGAAGACATTATCCGTCCTTGTGGCACCCACACTAGAAAAGCCCTTTATTTAAAAACCATCGCTGAAAAACTAACCCATGACTATAATGGCCATGTTCCCAATAATCGTGCTTACTTAGAAAGTCTTCCTGGCGTTGGCCATAAAACCTGTAATGTCGTTTTATCTAATATCTATGATGTTCCATGTATCGCTGTTGATACTCATGTAACCAGGGTGTCTATTCGTCTCGGTTTTGTTAAAGAAAATGCGACTGTTAAGGAAATCGAACATCAACTAATGAAATTAATTCCCGAAAACCACTGGTGTCGCATTCACCACCAGCTTGTCCTCTTCGGCCGTTATCATTGTAAAGCGAAAAACTCTGAATGTTCTACCTGTCCCTTTAAAGAATACTGTCAAGAATATAAAAAAAATGCAGAATAATTGCAAATATCTTGAGTTTATGCTATTCTAATTATATGGAAAGATGGTAAATATGAATATAATAGTAAATCCACCCACTTTAAAAACCAATATAAATAATTTGGAAAATATTAGCAAATATTATGAAAATAAAAAAACTACTTTCTCGTCTCCCTCATTTAATGCTTCTGGCAATCTTTCTCACTATTTATCACAAATATCTAACCATTATCAAGCCATATCATCTAATATAAAAAATATTTGTGAATTTCTAAATGATTATAATAATGATATTGAGGGCATAGAAAGAAAATTAAGTGGCTATGGCGGAACTGTAAAAGAACCGGGAACTAATGTCCTAGTTAATAAATGTAGCAATATTTTAAAAAATAATAATTTAAATAATGAGCTTCTATTTAAGGTTACTCATATTTCTAACTCTCCAAGTAATCCCACGAAAGAGATAAACGTAAATAAAAATCCTTTACTGAGTGCGGGCGCAACCGTTGCTGTCTGTGGTCTATCACTCCTTGAGGGTCTAATCAATACCGGAGAAACTCTCGTCGATGGCCTAAATACACTGGAAAATTACTTAAATAAAGGCATGGGTAAAGTATGTAATATTTTAAATTTAACTGAACAAGAAAAATATTTCCAAACCGAGTATAAAAACTTATCTGAAAAAATAGCTCGCGATACTTCTAAAGATATCTATAATAATCTTATCGAAAAACTAGGTTTAAATAAATATGCAAATCCAGATAGCTTAGCAGCGAGTACTTTTTCAGCAATCGGAAATATTGGCGGAATAATAGGTCTAACTCTTCTAACCGGAGGTGCTGCTGGAGCAATATTTGGTGAAGCAACTGGTGCGGCAGTAGTTGCCACCGAAGTAGCAAATGGTGCCATAATGGCCACATCAAATATGGGAAGCGAAACCGAGAGGGCTCTTTTAAATGGTGCCAGTATGGAAGAAGCTAGTTTCATCGGTCTTGGCAGTGGCCTAATTGGAGCTCTAACTGCTCACCACCGGACACTTTTTTAAATCATTCCTTCTAGTGCTGTTGTACCATTTT
>CANOGG010000002.1 GCA_947565485.1 uncultured Mycoplasma sp.
CCCATGCTCATGCTCATTAGCCGAAATAACATCAATCCTATCACCCCGGCATCTAAAAGTTCCCCGATGAAAATCTAAGTCATTTCGCTCATATGTCATATCAACTAATCTATTTATAATATCATTTCTTTTAATTTTATCATCTACCGTTAGTATTAGCATAGACTTTTTATATTCTTCTTTTTCTCCAATGCCATAAATACATGAAACACTAGAAACCACTATTACATCATTAAAATTAATAAGTGCCGATGTCGCCCCATGTCTAAGCTCATCAATCTCATCATTAATAGATGAATCTTTTTCAATATAAGTATCACTTGAGGGTACATAAGCCTCTGGTTGATAATAATCATAATAACTAACAAAATATTCTACATGATTATTTGGAAATAACTCTTTAAATTCACTGTAAAGCTGCCCCGCTAAAGTTTTATTATGTGCTAAAACTAAAGTTGGCTTGTTTACTTCCTTAATAACATTTGCAATCGTAAATGTCTTACCAGTTCCTGTTGCTCCCAGTAAAACCTGTTCTCTCTTACCATTTTTAATTCCATCAACTAATTCTTTTATAGCCTCCGGCTGGTCGCCACTAGGACTATATTTTGATACTAATTCAAACATCAAAAATGCTCCTTTCTATCATATTATTGTTTTCTAGAAAACAACTGAAATAGGATAAGATTTATTTTTTTCATCTAAAGGCAGAATTTCTGGATAAAAACATAATATTCCGCCATTTCCCACTTTCAAATTCTTATTTTCTAATATTTTAAAATTATTTATCATTGAAACAGTTGGATTAGCAGTCTTTTTTATCTCAAATGGATAAATAACATTATCAAGTTCTATTATTAAGTCGATTTCTTTTTTATCTCTATCTCGGTAGTAGTAGATATTGTAGTTTATATCATTTTTGTTGTTTCTTTTATTTTTAATCAATTCACTTATGACAAATGTTTCTAAATAATGGCCTGATGTGCTAGAATTTATGAGGGTTTCTTCACTATTCCACCCACATAAATAAGCGCATAATCCTGTATCTAAAAATATTATTTTAGGTGACTTAGTAACTCTATTTAACTGTTTTGAAAAATATGGTTGCAATAAATATATTATATCGCTTGCTTCTAATATCGATATCCATCTTTTGGCAGTCGTTGCATCAACATCAGCATCTTCACTCAATGAATTGTAATTTAATACTTCTCCATTACGTGCTGCGACTGCACTTAAAAATCTTTTGAATTTTATAAGGTCACCAACTTGAGACAACTGCCTTACATCTCTTTCTAAATATGTTTTAACATAATCTTCAAAAAAAGTATTTCTGTCAATGTTGCTTACTATATATTCTGGCATTCCGCCTTTAAAAATATGTGTAAATACTTCATCAAATTCTAAATTTACTCTTTTTTCAATTTTTGTTGGATTAAATAATTTACTATTAAACCCTTTTTTTTCCGCCAAACTTAATGGTGATAATTCCAGAATAGATATTCTACCAGCTAGCGATTCAGTTACATTTTTCATTAGTTCAAATTTCTGAGAACCAGTGAGCCAGTATTTTCCTTTTTCATCAGAATTGTCGACTTCCATTTTAATATATGTAAATAACTTTGGAGCATATTGCACTTCATCAATAATTAATTTTCCTTTATAATTTAATAAGAATAATTTTGGATCACTTTGAGCAAGTTCTCTCAAATTAAAGTCATCTAAAGTTATATAAGTACGATCTTTTTCACACAATTCCTTTACTAATGTTGATTTCCCTACTTGTCTAGCGCCCGTAACCAATACAACTTTTCTAGTATTAGATAGTGTTTTAAATTTTTCTTTAATTTCGCGATTTATCACATGACCTCACCTCAAAATGATTATAACTTAATATCATATAATAGTCAATGGCAAAACCAGCATCAATCCTATTTTTGCCAAACTCGTATTACCGATTGCATTATCCCTTAAATTTAAAAGTTTATTCTTTGAAGCTTTTCTTATAAAAAAATTTAAAATTTCTCTAAGACTTTCACCTTTAAATAACTTAACAAACTATCTTCTGTAAATTCCTCTTGATACATTTTCGCACTTTCTTGATATTTTTGATACAAATATTCCTTATATTCTAAAAATGTTTTATAACCTGCAAGTTTATAATTAACCATTTCTGGTTTCAATTCTTTAAAAGGAAAAATCTCTTCTCTCACAACTTCTAAAGTCCCACAATATTCATTATCCATATTTACTACCATATAACAATTGCCTATTTCTTCTTTTTTGTCAAACGAATATTTTCGCTTCAAAATATAATCCTTTTGACCAGTTAAAAAAGCTTCCGCTGTTCCCTCATTCTCAGTATATAGAGGATAGTAAGAGCTATATAATAACGCCTTTTCATTAGCACATCTTTTTAAATTTTCTTTTTCTCTTAACTTTTCCCATTTTTTTGTATATCTTAATAAGAATAGATAATCTTTTAAACTTTTTCTCTTTTTGCTATCTATTATTTGCCATTCTTCATTTAACGCTGTAATTTCATGGCTCTCCTTTTTATCTGGTAAACCAATCGCTTTTAAATAACTTTGCATTTTCTTTAAACAACGTAATTCCTGTTTACTATATTCTACAAAACAATCATCTGGAATATGAAATGATTCGGGATAATTATAAACATATCTTACTACTTCATCAAAAGAATGACAATGACTCTCCATCATTTGATACTTAGCTTCTTTTTCTTCTGAACTTTTTCGCCCATACATAAAAGCTTCAAAATGATAAGTAACCCCACTACAAGAGACATTTCCAAGCGCTTCATATAAACTTGTTTGTATATCATAACCTAATTGCCTATATTCATCATAATACACCCACTCAAAAGTATCTCTTTTCTTATCCCAAAAAGGATAAGGTAAACTACAATTTTTAAATTTTCTATATCTTTTTTTCTGTCTCCATAAATAATATTTATTCCAAAAACTTTCCATAATTATCAAACATCCTTGCTAATTTTCTTTTTTTATACTCCAATAACCCCCATTAACCAATCCCATTCTCATTATCAATCAATACTAGCTAGTTCATTTCTTGTAATTTTAGGATTAGCCTTTATTAATTCTATAATCTTTAATTGGTTTGTATTTAATTTAATTTTTTAGGTAGTTTTTTCTAATGAAGAACAAATGCATTTTAACATAAAATCAATAAAAACATTTCGCATTCCCATAGGAATATATAGAAATTATATATTCTAATTAGTTAAAATCAAGTTTACCCAAAATCAAGCCATTCTCTCTTTACCATCTGCAAATGATACCTTAATAAATTGAAATATTAATAAGATGTAGTTCTAGTTAAATGATAAGTTTTATAACTTATACCCTTATCTTGCCCTTTACTCCATATAAAATCATTAATATCAATTCTGGCAATTGATTTATCTATTTGTTCCCAAATATGATTTATCACAACAATCATACTTGCTCTAATTTCAACTTCATATTCACTATTCTCTTTTATTTCGGTTTTAGTATCTAACAACTGTGATAATTCATTATCATATTCTAGAATTCCAAAGCCCTGCATTACCTGTGGTATTTTATAATCTGCACAACCTAAAAGATTGGAATAATCAATAACTTTATGTTCTTTATTTTTAATTACATGTAAAATATCAGAAGTAAGTAATTGAGCTAATTTATAAAAGTATATAGTTTTACCATTATAAGTTCTTGTATCTTCAAAACTAATAAAATTATTAATTATAGAATTAAAAATTTCTTTATCGCTCTTCATTGCATTAATATATCCATAAAAATTACCATTCATTTTTTCATTCACTATTTTTGCAATTCCTCTCACAATTTTATACCTGTCTTCTAAAAGCGGTATATCTATATTCCCTTTAAGAATATCTTTAAATTCTTCTAACGTCATATTCTCTAATTTCTTAAACACCTCTACACTATCGTGACCATTAAATAAATTAAATATACAATGTAAAAGTGCTATCCCACCATCTAAATTTTTACCATTTGCATCAATAGTCCATTTGGGATTACCCCAAAAAGAAAAATCAATTGAATCGTATATAAGTAAAAAATTAACTATGTCTTTTGTATCCATATCATAAACAGCATATGGAACTTTAGTTAAATAATGAACATTATCAAATTTCAATAATTCATCTATTAATTTATTTACTTTATTATAATTAATCTTAACATGTCTTGCCCTATCTACTACATATTTGCTTGTCTCTAAAATCTTGTTTAATTTATTATCCATAATATTACTCCAATCTAGTTATCTATTCCCTCGTTTTCTATTTCAATCATAAATTTACCAAAATCAGATTCAAATAATTTATCTTGTATAACTCTATATTTTTCAAGCAGTATGTAAAAAATCCTTACATACTGGATTTCTTTCTAATTCGTGGTCCAAAGTCCACAATAATTCAATTGTTTTCTCATTATTCTGGTTAGTAAAAATTAAAAATTCTACTGTTGAATTTCTTATTTGTAAAGTTTTGTATTAGTTCACCTCTTGAATATTTTTTATAATAAAATTATAACTTAAATCATATATAATTTCAAAAGAATAATTAAAAATCACATTACAACATAATGAGAACTCCTAACCAAATTAATAAACTTTAGAAGTAAAAAAATTATTAACATTAAATATAACCAACAACCATTTTTCCACTTACAAAAACAACTGTTTTTCATATTTTTAATTAAGTTTAAATAAAAGTATCTCTTTCTAAATAATTTTGCTTTTCCCGAACTAAGCCTCTCTTATCTTCTCTCAAAGTATTTCTAAGCTCGTCTCTTTTCGTCTCTAATTCTTGTAGTTTTACTTCATACAACGAATTAATATATTCCTCTCCAAAACGCTTGGTCATAAATAAATGAAGAATATTCGAAAAATCTATCTCTGGACACACCACCGAGTCATAAGTCTTTAAAGTATAATCTGTAATCATATAAGCTTGGCTATTAGCATAAATGAGTGCATATCTCTGATTATTAATATCTACTCTATCATCCTCCGCATAAACCTTAAACTGACTTATATTTGGCTTTCCAACTTTAAGCTTTAAAATATCACTTTCATATTGAATGCAAGCATTTATAAGCTCTACTATTTCCTCATCACTCAAATTTTTAAAATATGTTAAATTCATGTTTTTTTCTTCTCCTCTTGTCTAAATATATTATATTAAAGAAAAATATAGTCACAAAACCACTATTAGATTTCTTTAGAAATATCATATAACATTTTTAAAAATATTACAACAAAAGTCACTAAAAAAGTAAATATCCTCAAATAATATTTACTAAATAACCTTTACCATGATATAATATTATTCATTATTTGGAGGATAATATGCAAAAAATTTTAGTTTCTGACTTAATAGGTACTCTAATTCCCCGCGATTATTACTTGATAAATTATTTATATGGTGATGAAACTCTAACAGCAAATGAAGAAAATCACACCAAAAGTTTAATCCGAGCTTTTAATGCTTAAAAAAACAGTCTTATTCCCTATCTATCTTGTGGCAATGAGCTTAAAATAGTTACCGCGGTCGAAAATCATGACAGCCCTCATTACATTCTAAATATCTTAATTAGAAATATTTACTTTAGTCTTATTAAATATCAAAATCAAATTGATTTCTATTTTCAAACCTTTAATAAACAGAGGACTCTCGCATCTTTAATGGGTAACACTACTATCACAGAAGAAAATAATCTCACTACCGTTACTACCTTTGAGGGAATAAAAGTAATCCTTTTAGAAGAGAAAAAGGATATCTTTAAATATATCAATCCTGGACTCTCTCTAATTTATGCTTTAGGCGATAGTTACAATGACTTAGATATGCTTATGACCTGTCTTTTTCTTGGTGGTCGCTCAAGTGTTATTAATAATGAATTTTATCGAACTACTGAAAACTTTAATAAAATATTAACTAATATCCTTGGACGCGAAGAAAAAATTTTAATAGATAAACTAGCTTATGAAAGATATCCAAACTATCCCACTTTAAGTCCCCCCAAAAAAAGCGAACTAAAACATAAAATCGCTCAAGAAATAATAACTAACGACTATATCTCCAACCAGCGAATAAAAATCTTTAACAAAGCCCTTAAAGGAGAAATCGACTTAAATAGAGAGCAAGCCATAAATTATATCCATAACATGATTGTCTCCAACAACGACATTAGTAATCTTTTTTATAGTACAAATAGTGCTTTTCCTGAAAATAAAGCCTACGACATAGATGTTTATCCCACCTTTTATGACTATTACGAAAGAGTCTTAAAGTATTAATTTAACTCTTATATCTATCTTTTATCACTTCTTCCAGTTCTCTTAACGATCTATTAATATACTTTCTATTTATCCCAATTACTGGTATCTTAAATTGTTCTATTTTTCTAGTTAGTTTCTCCATAAACAACCCTTGTCTCTTTTCCATTCCTTTATTCGTATAAATATAATTTACACAACAAGATGGCGACTGCTCAATTCCGAGTATTGCTATAACTTTATAACCACTATTAATAACTTCACGGGTCATATTGGCAACACTTTCCGCTAATTCTTCACAGTGCCCATTAAACTCTTTCGTATTATACTTAGTAATACCTTGAGGTTCTCGAACTAAACTATTTTGAAAACTTGCCTCAGCACAAGGCATCTGAATAATATTAATATCTTCTTTTATTAACATCTCCATAAATGGCTTAATACTATCCCTCCATTCATACTTCACAATCCCTTTAGCTTGAAAACTTTGCGCCATCAGACAAAAGGGAACAAAAATAAAAAACTTACTTCGATTATCATCCATAAAACCATAACTCCTTTATATTTTCATTTTACCAAATTTTATCATCGAAGTCTTTATTTTTCTTCTAAAACATCATATCTTAACTCTCCATAATTCCAATACTATATCTACATTTCTAAAATTTTCTGTATATTTTTCCCTCATTTAGTGATATAATAAGATGCAAGTGGAGGTGGAACTCATGAAAACTATTAAGAAAAATTTACCTGAAGGTGTTAAAAAACAATTTGGTAAAGTAAAAGGTGTTAAAGTTAGATTCATTAACAAAAATTTAGATAAAAAGAAAAAAGCTAGCAAATAATTATTTATAAGCTAGCTTTTTAGTTATCAATAATGTTCTCAATTATATATCTCGGCCTTGCTTTCGTCTCATTATATATCTTTCCCACATACTCGCCAATAATCCCTATCGAAATCATTTGTAGTCCTCCAATAAACCAAATTGAGATTGTAATAAAAGTCCAGCCTGGAACTGTTTTACCAATTAATTTCACTACTAATGAATATATCATAATCACAATACTAATAAACAAAATCAAAAAACCCAATCCCAAAATCAATCTCAGAGGCTTAATACTAAAAGAAGTTATCCCATCAAAAGCAAACGCGACCATTTTTTTAAAAGGATATTTTGATTCTCCTGCCATTCTCTTATTTCTTTCATAATAAGCAATTGTACTTTTATAACCAACCAGTGGCACTAATCCTCTTAAAAATAAATTTACTTCTTTAAATCCTTGAAGTGCATCTAAAGCCTCTTTACTCATCAAACGACAATCAGCATGATTATAAACAATATCTACTCCTAAAAACTTCATCAATTTATAAAAAGTTTGCGCCGTTGCTCTCTTAAAAAACGTATCTTTCTTTCTACTACTTCGAACGCCATAAACAACTTGATACCCCTCATTATTTAACTCCACCATCTTATCAATCACATTGATATCATCTTGCAAATCAGCATCCATCGAAATCACAATTTGCGCTTTTTCTTTTGCTACCATAAGTCCTGCTAGTAGTGCATTTTGATGTCCTCTATTTCGTGATAATTTCACTCCTGCAAATATCTTATCTTTTTCGCTAAATTCTCGAATCATTTCCCAAGTCTTATCTTTTGACCCGTCATCGACAAACATAATCTTACTTTTCTTAGAAATACTCCCATTCTTCACTAAAGTATTTAACTTATTCTTAAGTTGTTTTGCACTCTCCTCTAATACTTCCTCTTCATTATAACATGGTAGGACCACATACAATACTTTCGCCATTATCCTCAATCCTTTCTTTTAAATAAATAAGCATTAAACTCTTCATCTTCAAATTTATGCCTTGCTTTATCTACTAACTCATAATTTAAAAATAACTGTGTCTCATTTTCTCGTAACTTTTTTTCTCTATAAGTCGTATAATAAACAATAAACATCGTCTCTTTATTTAGGATATACTCTCTAAATGCTTCTATTATATTCGGATAATTTTCATAAGGAATATTTTGCAGTTCAAAATAATAAGTACTAGGCACAATATCAGCCATCGTAAATATACCACAATCCAAAAATCCCATATTAACTAAAGTTGGAGTTTCTTCTATCTTGATTATATTAGCAAACCTATACTGAAACAAATCTTTTTTCTTTGTAAAACGCATCTCTTTATAATTTGCCCCCCAGACTGAAATAAGAATTGCCCCCATAAATGATACTATAAAAAGCCATCTTACTTTTATCTCACTTAAAGTTATCTTTTTCTCTAACCATTTAATCATCCAAATAATTGTCAAAAGCCCTAAAATAAATACTGGAAATAAATAATACTTGTAAAGTTTCAAACCATAATATATGCCCCCAATAGTTAAAACATACAATAAAATCAAGGCTAACTTTAAATGTTTATCTTCCTCCAACTTCAATAAAAATAGGGGGAATCCCGCTAGTAAAACGATACCTATTAACCCATTTTGATAACAAGCAATATAAAAATAACCAATAATCTTTAACAAACGTATTAAAGAATTAGATGTTATCGTTTTGTAAACTCCTATATTAACTCTAAAATAAACTTCTAAAAATTCCTTCAACGCATGATTATAACTCAAATACGCAAAAGCTATTATAATTGGTATTACCATACCTAAAAGAAAATATAAACTAGACTTTAAAGCTCCCTTATAGTCTCTTTTTAAAAAATAAGATAACAGAATTCCTCCCATAAACCCGAGCCAAAAACCCAGGAGGGTATACTTAACTAAAAAAATACATCCAGCATTAAAACCTGCCATTAAAAGTCTTTTCTTCGAAATAGTCCTTTCTTTAAAATGACTTATCAAGAAATAAAGTGTCATACTAAAAAGTGGTAAACATAACTCTTCCGCACTTCCGCCATGGGCAAAAGACGTTGATGTACAAACTAAACTCATAAATAAAGGAATGATAACAAAACTCCACTTCTTATCTAAAAATAAAGTAATTATTTTATAAACATAATATAAACTAATTGTCCAAAATAAAACTTCTATTATAAAAATACCTAAAAACGTTGTCTTAGAAATTAAATAACCTATCCCATAAACCGCATAAAGTAAAGGACCTTTCTGTTCAAATATATCAAGATAGGGAATTTGTCCATGCATCATACTCTTACCCACTGTAAAAAAAGCATTAGCATCTACCCAATCATTAAAAGGATAAAAAATAGAACACTTACTCGTTAGTAAAAGAATACTTAAAGCCACTATAAAGCAATAAAATAATATCATAATTAGTGATTTTCTCTCTTTAAAGAATTGCTTCATAATTCTCACCAGCTTAATTATAACATCATTTAATACCATTGTAAAATTATTATCCTAAAATATATAAGTAACTGGAATAAATAATTCTTCTCCTACCTCCAAAAGTTCATCTTCTAAATTATTTATTACTTTAAGTTCATAAAGTTCCACATTATAAGCTAAAGCAATATCTTTTAGATTATCATTATCTCTAACCTGATATCTAATTAGATGCTCATTTTTCGTCGGTTTTATCTCTATTCTTTGTTTCGGATAAATTAAATTAGAGTTCTTAATCTTATTCCAACTCACAATATTTGTCACGTTAACTTTATATTTATACGCAATCTTTGTTAAATTTTCACCCTTTTTAACTATATGGACACTATTACTTCCTTTACTTGTTGTCTTATATTTATAATCAGTTTCAATTTTCAAAACTCTATCTGGAAAAATTAAATTAGGTCTTTTAATATCATTCCACTTTATCAAATCACTTACCGTTACCCCGTATTCTCTAGCAATATTTGTTAAGGTATCTCCTCTTTGAATCCGGTAATAAACTATTTTTTTCTTCTCTTCATCCCTCAAGTCAGGTTCTTTAATTTCCATCTTATCATCTAACAAAATTCCCTCTTTAAATATATCTCTATCGACATCGCCTCTAATACCCTTAACTCTTCCTCTATCGGTATACTGCCATCCTAGATAATCTCGCGGGTTAGCAACTTCTGGTCTTTCGACTCCATATTCTGCCAACCACAAAGGATAATTCTCATATATATCTCTTAAAAATGTTTCTTTCGCATTATAAACATCACTATAAACAATTGTTTTTTTATTTGTAAGTCTCTCTACTGTCTCTAAAAATTCTTTTGATATCGCATTTATTTCTTCCCTATTTAACCCCGGAAATCTCTCAAAATCCATCGCTAGTAAACAATCTATTTCTTTCCCTGCTAAAACATGGGCAAAAAACACCGCTTGCTCATGGGCCTCTTCTACAGTTCTTGCTGTCACATAATGATATACTCCAATCTTTAAATTATTAGCTTTAGCTTCCCTGTAATTCCTCTCAAAATTAGCATCAACATAAGAATTACCTGCACTACTCCTAATATAAACTACTTCTATTCCCTCACTCTTAACTTCCTTAAAATTAATATCACCTTGAAATTCACTAACATCAATACCTTCATAAGCTAAAGCTGTACCACTAAATGCAAATAACCCCACTATTCCAACTAACAAACCTTTACCTAAATTTCGCAATTTTTCATCACCTCCTCATACTATAGTATAAGTTGGCATAAAAAAATAGTTTTTGCTAATGACTAAAAAAAGAAAATCCCTATCGACTTTCTTAAATTTTATTTTCTATCAAATATTTTATAGTTTATACTCCTTGTTCTTGTTTTAACAAAATTAATTTTCTCAATTTGTTCTAAACAATCTTCTATAAAATCAGCTATATCATTGAGAACAAAATCTCCTCCTATAAATTCCCTCTTCTCCATTTCTTTAGCTTGCTCTATTAAGTTATAAGCCTCATCTAGATACATATTACTTATAAGCCATCTTATTATAGCTTCTATTTCTAGTATACTTTTTCCATCAACAGTCAATTTCTGAACAACATTCTCATAAATATAATGATATTGACCAATATACAAATCATTATTAGGTAAATATACAGCCTGATTAAAATTTTCTCCTTCTGTTTTATAATCAGGTTCTATAAATAGTTTATCTTGCGGACAATCAGCTAAATTAACATAACCATGCTTTAATTCATAATCACCTATTTTAGCATAAAAATACTCATTCATAATCGGTAAATATTTTTTAGGATACTCCGTAGTACTTTCTAAACCATTAAGAAATCTTCTTAATTCCTCATCCAAGTCTAATCTAGACTCAAGATAATCCAATTTATTTAACAATAAAATCAAATCACCAGAATCCAAAAATTTCATGTAGTATTCTCCCGCTTCATCTTGATAAACTACATTTAAGTCTTTTGGACCAAAACTATTTTTCCTCAAAAAATTAAATCCACAAGGATTACTGACTCCAACTATTTTCATATTTTCTCCTTCCATATAATTGTATATAATAGCATCAAGTATATCTCTTGTAAATATAAATTATAAACTATAAACTATTTTTTAATAAACCCACAAAGTATGTATTTAACTTTTCATTTCTTGCAAGTATTGGTCCAATCAAAGTGGTCACATAAAAATTATTTAACATAAAACCCTCCATCCTGGTCTTATCATTCCCATATCCCGCATCGATATTAAATAATATTTTATTAGTTGACTTAATTAAATACTCTGTATTTTGAAATCCTAAAATATTTCCTTGGCATAACGAACAAGTCGCTACTACATCAGAGACTCTCCTCTCTTGATATTCCTCTACTTCATATAAATCTAAAAACTTTAAAATACTAACTGCATTTCCTGTCACTAACATAATTTTATCTTTTTTAATATACTCTAAAATATCCTCTTTATATGGTTCTAATCTAACTGCCACATCTTCCAAAAATTGTTTTCTTCCACTTCCCATATAAACCATGTCATACTCTTTAAAATTTAATTTATCTTCTTTATCCACATTTATTATTTCATAATTAATATTCTCTTTATCTAAAGCATATTTCAATGCCTTTATATTACCATTCTCACCATATAAAGCCAGTTCCTTTGGATAAAGGTGTGCTATTTTTAATTTCATTGTTCTTCCTCCCAAAATGTTTCTTTAAAAGGATAGGGGTTTCCATAATCATAATTTAATATTGCATAAACTACTTTAGCTTTATCATTCTTTATCTCATCTCTAACTTCTTCTAAAGATGAAATAAGCTTGATTTTCTCTTCTTCTATATTAGCTAGTACCAGTCTCTTTTTCAAATCATTTTTACTTTTACCTATCACATATATATTATTTATATTACTAGATTTTAGGACTTCAAATGTTATATCATATATCCACGAAACATCCGCATGAGGATATCTTTTTGTAATCTCTCTCCACCCAATAATCACATCTTTCAAATCATCATCATTTATTATTTTAAATAACGCCTGATTAAAGGTTGTCGCATTCTCGCACTTACAATTTAAGAGATTATACACTTTATTACCAGCCCTAAATGTTTCTTTGGTTTTAGTCTCAATTGTTTCGTTTAATGATTCCACTATGGGTTCCTCTTCAATCCCAATTTCTTTTAAAGTTGTAAAAGCTGCTAGTGTATTATACGCATCATATAACATATCACCATTTATATGAGTTTTTAAACCATTTATAATTATCTCTTTTGTATCTAAATTTAACTTAGTTCCCAAAACATTAGGCTTAACATATTTAAAATCACAGTTCGTACAACTATATTTTCCAAGAGTCTCAAAATTATAATAATCATAATCTAATCTCCACCCACACATTGGACAATAATAAATATTCAAATTCTCAAATATTTGCTTTTTATACGAATATCTATTTTTATCTAAACTAAAATAAACATTTTCATTTGGCAAATCTTTCGCAAAATTCCTTAAATATGGGTCATCCATAGTAGTAATAATAGTACTATTTTTAGGAATATTATTTAGTATATCTTGATAAACAAAATCTACATGATAATTTCTTGGTGGTTGGTCTTTAGTTAAATTAGTTATCACCATATGTGTCGGGTTTAAAGCCCATACAACTGTACATAAAAAACGCTCATCAACCTCAATTACAAGGTACTCATCTTTTATCTTTCCTCCAAAAGTACATGATGCGAGAAAGCCAGTCATGACTCCCCAATCGAGATTAGACCCTCCAATATTACAACAAACACTCTTTTTATTATGAACTAACGCATTATAAATAAGCTTCGTTGTACTACCTTTACCTGAAGAACCTGTAACTATTATCTTAATCTTTGGATATTTAAGCTTATATAAAAGTCTTTTATCTATTTTTAATGCCAGCTTCCCTGGAAGAGAACTACCCCGTTTAAGTATCTGCCCTACTTTTAAAGTTAATTTCCCTAAAAAAATTGCTACATATTTCATATTGTCTCACCTATTATTTATTTTAGCATTAATTTATTTATTTTTAAATAAAAAAAGAATATTAAAAGATATTTAGACAATAAAAAGGAATAGAACTCTTAATCCCATTCCTAAATTTCACGTATTTTCTAAGTTCCATGAACGACATATGGATTATTTGAAAGTCCAGTTCCACCCCCTTCAAAGAGAGAGGAAGATTTGAGGTTGATGACAGGTCTCACACCAGTGTTGTTAGAAATAATATCATTCCAACTAAGATATCCTGGTGAACGTACATAAAACATACCAGCCTCATCATAGTACCATAGTCATATGGAGATATGGTCCAGTAACTGCTATTCGTATATAAGTACGAACTGGTATTTACAGGCGAATTATATACTATTCCTCCCATTTGCACTTCATCCGCAGTTATTAAACCAATTGGCGTCTTAAATATATCTTCTTCATTTGAACATAACAAACTTGGAGTTTTATTGATAATCAACCTAGCATATGTTGCATAATATGTTTGCATAGTTCCTATTCCACTTCCACTATGTATTGTTCAATCATTACAGAAGCCAGCTTCTATATCTATATTTGATGAATAATTATTTTTTAATGTAGCATTATACCAGCCATATAAAGTTGTTTTATCCGCAGAATTTTTTTCTCCAAGTATGGTAGAATTTGTGCCATTTCCATGAACTTCGCCACTTGTATATTTAAAACCTACATACTTATTATCATATATCATTCTAAGTGAGCCATTAGAATTGTTTCTAATAATTCTCCACCAAATATATTTAGAGCCATCTTTACCAAACACAACCCAGTTATTATCGACATTTCCTCTAAAGTATTTTATTGATTGACTTCCTCCTGAATAATCACCTTTGGTCCATTCGTAAATACCATCACCTGTTATTCCAGCAAACATATTATCTTCAGTAGGTTTACCATCAGGTATTTTATCCGCGGCATTTACTTTCTTATCTAAATAAACATAGCATTTAACTCCTCCATTTACTAATTTAGAAAATGTTAAACCTCCATTCTCATAAGTAATTGTAATATCAACAAGGCTTCCATTTTTATTCTCACATCGTGTTTAGTAGTATCTTCATTTAAAACATAACCACTCTCAGGTACTTCACTTGCAAGCTCGTACTCACCAGCATCATTTTCAACATACGCTTCTGCCAAATACAAGTCAGGTCGATTATACTTGATTGTACCTTTTGCAATATTGATACTGTTAGTACTTCGATATTTAGCTAAGCTTAGAGATAGTATTAATACACTAAATAAGAAAATACTTATAGTTACACCTATTGCTATTCTTTTAAAACTCTTATTATTTAAAGTTTCAAAATTCATTTTCTTTTATACCTCCTTGAATTTGAGGCATAATAAAAATAGCTTACTTTTCCTTAATTTTATAAACTGAACGTTCTAGTTTATAAATAAATTATAAAGACATTTACACTTATTGTCAATATATTATTCCGTATTGCGACCGTTTTTATACATTTTCATTTAATAAATGAGAAAATCATTTTGGTGATTTAACATGGACTTTGGAAAAAAGTTAAAAGATATGAGAACTTATGAGTTAATCACTCAAGAACAAATAGCAAAAGAACTAGGTATAAAAAGAAGTACCTACAAAGGTTATGAAAATCATAATAGAATTATCCCAGTAAACAGACTAAATGACTTTTGTAATTTATTTAACATTTCCTTAGACCATTTCTTTGAAATATCAAAACAACCAACATATAATCTAACAAATAAAACGATAAATAATCAAAAATATCATTCTAGAATAAAAAGTGTACGCATAGAAAATAATTTAACACAAGCCCAAATGGCTAAAATATTAGGCATCGGCAAGTCTACAATTTCCCAATATGAGAATGGAGATATCCCTATATCAACATTTATACTGTATAAAATATGTAAAAACTTTCATGTGAGTGCTGATTATCTTCTTGGTAAAATAGATAGTGACCCAATAAAAACAACAACTGAAGATATCATAAAAAATATTTTAACAGTTTTTGACCAAGAATAATATCTTTAAAATTTAATATAGTAGAGTTATAATTTCACTAGGGCTAATCTATTATAATAATATGTAGTTTGTCTCCGTATAACTTCGAAAGTGGTTGGGCTAACGTGTTCTTTGTGCATTCGTCTGGCTATCTGAACAACAACAACGTGGACAACACTCGTGGTGTGCGCCCAATATCCTTTTACCACTCATATATTTAGGCTAAGGCTTATATA
>CANOGG010000003.1 GCA_947565485.1 uncultured Mycoplasma sp.
GCGCTATCGTAAGCAAGCTTCGCAAACTAATTCCTCGCCAGATGTTTGAATTACCCATCCAAGCGAGTATCGGCTCTAAAGTAATCGCTCGCGAAACAATTAGTGCAATGCGTAAAAACGTTCTAGCTAAATGTTACGGTGGTGATATCTCGCGAAAGCGTAAACTATTAGAAAAACAAAAAGAGGGTAAAAAGCGTATGAAAATGGTCGGTTCTGTTGAAGTACCAAGTGAAGTTTTCTTAAGTGTTCTAAGTGGGGAGGAATAAAATATGTTAAGTAAATATGAATTAGTCGAATATATTGCCCAAGATGAGGGTCACACTATTGCCGAGGCTGCCGAACATTTTAAAGTTTCAACTTCAACTATCCAAAAAACTTTAGCCAAAGTTCGTAAAAAAGATGCTCCTGATTATAGTGAATATCTTGCTGCTAAACTAAAACTTGCTCAAGAAAAAGTCTCTCTTCGCGGTCATAAAAAAGGTGGCACAAATGGTAAACGCGGTCGTAATCTAAGTGATGAAGATATTAAACTCTATATCGAAGCCTATTTATCCGGCCAAACTCTTCGTTCTTTATCCGACTTAAGTGGCATTCCTGTATCCACCTTATCCGACTACATTAATAGTACCACCGACCCTGAACTTAAACAAAGAATAGCTGAATACAACCAAGACCATAACCGCATTATTATCGATTTTGAAGCCTTTCGAGGAGACCCATGGAAAAGATAGGTGCCGTCTATATCCATATTCCTTTTTGCAATAGCATCTGTTCTTACTGTGACTTTTGTAAAGTAGTTTATAACGATGACTGGATAACTCCCTATTTAAAAATGCTCGAATCTGAAATCGATAATAACTATTTAGGCGAAGAACTAACTACTCTCTATATTGGCGGTGGCTCACCATCATGCTTAAATAATACTTAACTAAAAGCTTTATTTAAATTTCTCTACAAATTTAAAAAATGTCCCTAAATTTAATTTACTTTTTAATTTAATATAAACGAATTATAAGAAGAAAAATTAAAACTTCTCTATGCGGGTGGGATCAATCGTCTTAGTATTGGTATCGAATCCTTTAACGAAGAAAAATTAAAATTTATGAACCGTGAGGGGGATTTCAAAGACACTAAACAAAAAATCGCTCTTGCTCGTAAAATCGGGTTTAAAAATATCAATCTCGACTTAATGTATGCTATACCTGGCGAAAATACTAAAATCTTGAAAAAAGATTTAGAATTGATATTAAAGCTAAAACCTGAACACATAAGTACTTATAGTCTTATTATTGAAAAGAATACTTTAGTTGGTTTAAATAAAATCAAACCCATCGAAGAAGAACGAGATTTAAAAATGTATCAAACCATCTGTAAAACCTTAAAAAAAGCCGGTTACAATCATTACGAAGTCTCTAATTTTGCGAAAACTGGCTTCGAATCTAAACATAATTTAACGTATTGGAATAATGAAGAATACTATGGTTTTGGCGTTGGTGCTAGTGGCTATGTCGCCGCTGTTCGTTATGAAAATACTAAAAGTCTCACTAATTATTTAAAAGGTAATATTATCAGTTCCAAAGCTTTAATGAGTAAAGTCGATAATATGGAAAATGAGCTAATCTTAGGTTTTCGCAAAACAGCTGGTCTTAATCTTGAACATTTTTATGATAAATTTGGCGAGAACATGCAAAACATTTTTCCTATCAAACCTCTTGTCAAAAATGGCGACTTAATCTATAAAAATGGTTATATTTATATCAACCCTGATAAACTATATGTTATGAACGAAATTTTAATCAAACTCATTTAGAAAAGCATAAACTTTTCTTTTTTTGTTAACACTAATACTGGTGAATTTTATGTTAAAAGACTTAGAAATTTTAAATGGTGAGCTAAGCCTCGAATTTAATTCTTTAAATACTATTTATACGATTGATGTTTCTAGTGATACCACAAAACTCGAACTTGAATATATAGCGTCTCCTGGTACAGAAATATCCATCATCGGTAATAATCTAACTAACCCCTTAAATGAAGTTGTTATCACTGTCTTTAATGATGAAGAAAGCATGAGTTATTATCTTTATGTTTATAAAGAGGAAAGTAGCGAGGTATCACCTGACCTTAGTAGTGGTACTGCTCTAAATATTGCTACTAACTCCAAAATCTTTAATTATGCTGTGCCCGTTATTTCCTCTGTTTGTTTTTTAACAATTCTGCTCCTATTTACTTTCTTATTTCACAAAAGAGGGTAGTTTAAAATAAAAAATAATTTTATTCCTAATATCACTAATCTGTGATTTTTTTTATCTAGAGCCAAAAAAATGTCAAATTTGCGTCAAATTTAAAATTTTTTTCAAATACAGTTTTTTATAAATCTGCTAGCAGATTTTAACAAATTTGCTAAGCAGATTTTACTATTTCTGCTTAGCAGATTTTAACAAATCTGTTTTTTTGACTAAAACTAAATAATTTGCTACAATTTCCCCGGAAAGGAGGAAGTATTATGCAAGATATTATGTTTTATGTCAAAAAGTATGGCAAAGATTTTTTCATTATTATTTTATTACTAATCATCATGGCTTTAATAATTTATAAGAACTATATCCAAGATAATTCTGAGTCTGATGCTATTTCTAACGAAATTAGTATTGTTAGTCCAAGTGAAGTAAAAGAAGAATTACCCCCTGTCACTACTGAAGAATATCTAAACGTCGACTTAAAAGGTGCCATTACTAATCCTGGCGTTTATAAGTTAAAAAAGGACTCCATTATCAATGATGCTATTAATACCGCTGGTGGTTTTACTAAAAATGCCTACACAGCCAGTATTAATTTAAGTAAAAAAGTCTCTGACGAAATGGTTATTTTCATTTATACTAAAGATGAGATTAAAAAATTTACTAATAACAACTCTAATATCTATAACCAAGATGAAATAACTAACACTTGTCCTACAACTAGTTATGATATTACTGAATGTATTACTAAAAAAAGTAGCATTATTGAAAAAGTCGAAATTAGTACTAATGATAAATTTAGCAATAGCAATACCACTACTGATAAAACAGATACTAACCCAACTCCAGATAAGAGTGAAGATTCAAAAAAAATCGTTAATATCAATACCGCCACGGAAACCGAACTAACTTCTCTAAGCGGCATTGGTGCTTCTAAAGCTAAAGTTATTATTGAGTATCGTACCACTAATGGTCCTTTTAAAACCATTAATGATATTCTGAATGTTAAAGGCATAGGTGAATCAATTTTTGCAAAGATTAAAGATTATATTACAGTCTAAAATATTTCTTGTTCTAAGTCTCATAATTCTAATTAGTTATAGCTTTTTCTTCACGCAAGTTCTTAAGTACCATTCAAAATATTCTCCAAATACTACAGCTATTGAAGGTTATATCTTAAATTATAACCTTGATGGCGACAAACTAAGCTTTTTACTCTCTGGCCGCGAAAAAGTCCAAGCAACATACTATTTTAAATCCCAAGAAGAAAAAGAAGCTTATCAAAAAAAGTTTAAATTAGGACTTAGCGTTAAACTTGATGGAACCTTAAACGAACCCTCTAAAAATACTATCCCGAATACTTTTAATTATAAAGAGTATCTCTATCATCAAAAGATATTTTATACGTTTAGTGCCTCAAACATCACTATAATTAAAGAACCAGTAAATGCTCTCTATCGTATCAAAAATGCCATTAGAAAGCGAGCTACTAATTTTAAAATAGTCTCTCCCTATATGCAAGCTTTTATTTTAGGCGACAAGAAAAACATTGATTCCGAAGTTTATAGTAATTTTCAGAATAATGGCGTCACTCATCTTTTTGCCGTCTCAGGTATGCATGTCAGTTTCCTAGTTTTAGCCCTTGCTAAACTTCTAACAAAAATCCATCTTAAAGAAAAGAACCAAAACCTCATTATCATCATCTTCTTATGCTTTTACATGTTTCTAGTTGGCTTTAGTGCCTCCGTCGTCCGTGCAAGCCTCCTCTACATCTTCTTACTTATCAATAAGAAAACCAAACTAAATCTCCCCAGTTTTATAGTTCTCTATATTTTACTATTTCTTTTAATATTAATAAACCCTTTTTATATTTATGACTTAGGCTTCATCTATTCTTTCCTAACATCCTTTGGCCTAATAATATTCTCCGAAAAAATTACTGGTAACTATCTTAAAAGTTTATTTATGACCAGTCTAATTGCCTTTTTAATTAGTCTTCCCATAACATTACTAAACTTTTACGAATTTAATCTCTTAACAGTATTTAATAATATCATCATCGTTCCTTTAGTAAGCCTCGTTCTTTTTCCTCTAACTCTAATTACCTTTTTTATTCCCATTATAGAACCCATTTTAGGTTTAGGCTTTAATCTTTTAGAGTTACTCAATAATTTTTGTAATAATCTAAGTATAATGATTGTTGTTCCCAAAATAAATATTTTATTCATTCTAATCTATTATAGCTTAATCTATCTCATCTATCATAAAGGCTTCAAACATTGTCTCTATCTTTTAAGTTTAATATTAATTACCCAAACTCTACCTAAGTTTGATTATAATTCCTATATCTATTATCTCGATGTTGGCCAAGGTGATAGCACTCTTATCATCAGCTCTAACAGGAAAGATACCATTTTAATTGATACTGGTGGCAAAATAACTTATGCTAAAGAAGAATGGCAAAAGCGCAATGCAGAATTTAATCTTGGAACTAACATAACAAGTTTTCTAAAAAGTCTCGGTATATCTAAACTTGATTTACTTATTTGTACTCATGGCGACCTCGACCATGTTGGCTATGCAAGTACTATTCTAAAAGAAATTAAAGTAAAAAATGTTATGCTAAACAATAACCACCTTAATTCTTATGAACATGATATATTACAAAAAACTGGTAATTCTCTTAAAAATAAATATCGTGGTAATAATTTATCAATCCAAAATTTAAATAACACTATAGATGACGACGAAAATACGAGCTCTCTAGTCTTATATACCGTTATTTCCCGTCACAAGTTTTTATTTATGGGTGATGCTAGTATTGCCACCGAAAAAAATATTCTCCAATACTATAATTTGTCAAATATCGCTGTTTTAAAAGTCGGTCATCATGGTTCTAAAACTAGCTCTTGCCCTGAATTTATAAATCATACTACACCTAAATACTCTATAATATCAGCAGGCCGTAACAATCGCTTTAACCATCCGCATCAAGAAACTCTAACAAATCTCCAAAATTCCCAAATATTAAGAACCGACCAAGAGGGGAGTATTGTCTTTAAAATTACCGAAAATAAGTTAAAAGTTAAAACATATCCCCCATAAAAAGAAAGGAACAATATGAATTACTATAATGAAATAAAACATGAATTATAAACAATGAAATTAATAAAATAGTAAAAGAATTTAGTAAAAATCGATATGAAGTAGAAACTTACCTAAATGTTGGAAAAATGTTGCATGAAGCTGGTAAACATTATGGTGATAATATAATTAAAGAATATTCTAAAAAATTAACCAAAGAAATAGGTATAAAATATAGCGTAATATATTTATTTGATATGCGAAAGTTATATTTATTTTCAAAAGTGCACCCAGTGGATGCACAATTAACAATGTCTCACTACAGATTACTTTTTCCCTTGAAAAATACTTTTGCAATAAATTATTATATAAACCAAACAATTAAAAGAAATCTTGGAAAAAGAGAGTTAGCATTCATCATAAAAAATGATGAATATGAAAGATTATCAGAGGAAACTAAATATAAATTAAAAACTGAAAAAGAAGTCCTAATAAAAGATTTAATTAAAAATCCAATTATCATTAAAAATAAACATAAAAATGAAATAACAACTGAAAAAGTATTACAAAAATTAATTTTAGAAGATATTCCTTCTTTCTTAAAAGAATTAGGAACGGGTTTCTCATTTATTGAAAATGAATATAAAATAAAAATAGGAAATAGCTATAATTACATTGATATTCTTTTATATAATATTAAATATAAATGCTATGTAGTGGTCGAATTAAAAGTAACAGAGTTAAAAAAAGAGCATATCGGTCAAATCGAAACCTATATGAATTATATTGAAAAAAATATGAGAACTCCTACCGATGAAAAAACAATAGGCATCATAATTGTAAAGAAAAATAACAAATATATTATGGAATATTGCACTGACCCTAGAATAGTAGCTAAAAGTTATAAACTAATTTCTAACTATGAGTAAAAATATTGCCAAATTAAATTTTTCTTCTCGATTATATATATCTTTTTTGCAATTTAATGTTATAATATAAAATGTGGTAGTTATGAAAATATATTTAATAAATGGTGAAAGCTATTTGCTTATTAATGAAAAAATCGGCGAAATAGTTAAAAACAGTAAAAATATTTCTGTTTTTGACTTAAATAATTCCTCTATAGAAGAAGTAATACTAGAGGCAGGTTATTTCTCGATGTTTGACGAAGAAAAATATGTCGTTATCAAAAATGCTAATTTTTTTGGCTCTGGCAAAATAAAAGACCATGACCTAGAATTGCTAATCAATTATTGTCATAATCCTAATGAATTATCTACTCTAATTTTTATTTGTAATGAAAAGATAGATGCCAGAAAAAAAATCACAAAACTAATTAAAGAAGAGTATTCTTTAATTACTATTCCTAACTTAAAAGCCTATGAAATCGAAAATCGCGTTGCCACCCACTTCCAAAAATTAAATTATAAAATCGACCCCGAAACTATCAAATATATCGTTAGTAATAGTCTAAATAACTATGATATGGTGATGATGGAAGTCGAAAAAATAATCTTATATTACAATGAACCAAGCTATATCAAATATAGCGATGTCTTAAACATTGTCTCAAAATCTCTAAATACTAATAATTTTCTCTTTGTCGACGCTTTAGTTGATAACGATTTGAAAAAAAGTTTAGAATTATTCCAAGACTTAAAATTAATGAAAGTGGAACCAACTGTTTTATTATCTCTAATTGCTCGTGATTTTCGTATCATGTTTAACATCAAGACATTAACGAATGAAGGCAAACGTGAATATGAAATGATGAATGAACTAGGCCTTATGGACTGGCAGCTAGACAAATACTTAAAAAAAATATTTCCCTATAAAACACAAGAACTTGAAAGTATTCTAATAAAGCTCTCTGAATTAGACTTGAATATTAAAAGTGGTAAAATAGACCGTTTTATGGGCTTAGAACTATTTATTTTAGACATCTGTGAATAAAAAACACGCCTCTTTAAAAAGGTCGCGTTTTTTAATATTCTGATATTTATTTTTCTAAAGTTCTTGTAAAATTATCGTTATCTTTATCTCGCCAAACTATATCTTCAAAAACCACATTATATTTTGCATAAATATCCTTAACTTCTTCCCTTGAAACATTTTGTGTATACCAATTAAAATACTTTTTATACAATCTACTCATTTTAAATAATAAAATTCTCCCACTTACTGTAAACAAATCGGTAATCTTTTCTTCATCATCTTCTCTAACTTTCTTAAACCCAAATCTTTCTAATTCTAAAACTTTATCTAAAACTATAACTCCTGCTAAAGAACCAATTTCAATATCCTCTCTTTTTTCAATAAAATCGGTCAAATAAGATAAAATCGTAAATGCTTCATCAGGTCTCATTCCCTCTGGTAATCTAAAAGTACTACATGGCCAATCAACAAGACCTATACAACTTCTTATTCCATATCTTGTTCCGATACGATGATAATTAACATATCGTAATCTATAAATATTTTCATTACCAATGTCATGGTCTTTTAAACTTCCTAAAAACTCCCAATCTTTCATCAAAAACATCATCCTTTTTCTATTTTAACCCGCTTTTTATCTTATCTTTATTCTTAAAATTAAGTTTCGCAATTTCTTTTAATTTATCAAATCCATACTTCTTCACAATCTCTATCCCAATCTCATCAACTGCTGGTCCTGCTCCCTTAGGAATATCAACTCCTAAAGACTCGCTTAGCTCTTTCATCTCACCTAAGAAAATATATCGCGAAATAATTGATGCGGACGCGACACTTAAAACTTTATCTTCCGCTTTCGTCATAAAAGTTATATCGCGTACAACTTCGCCCGCTTGTTTTATATGCTCATAGTATTTGGCTGGATATACAAACTGGTCCACTACTATCTTATCGTATTTATATCCTTTATTTTTCATTCTAACTAAAACTTTATTATGAAGTATCGCTTTAATCTTATTCATATTAAGGTCTTCACTCCAATTTTTATTATAAGCATCATTTGTCAAAATAAAAGTCGAGTAGGGAATTCTCTTAATTATTGCTGGTGCTATTTTCTTAATTTTTACATCATTAATCTTTTTCGAATCTCTAACTCCTAAATCGAGTAAAAACTGGATATCCTCTTTAGCAACATATGTCGCTGTTACAACTATCGGTCCAAAAAAATCTCCGGTTCCAACCTCATCTGATCCAATCGTACTTATATTAAGAAAAGAGGGTTCACTCTTAGTTTTCTCATTCTTTATACTTTTCTCCTTACCACTTATATCAATAATCCGTCCATTTTTTATCCGCTCTTCCTCAATCCAGTAACTCGCCTCGATATCCGCGCCAATCCCTTGAAACATTACTTTTCCAGACTCATAAAGCGTTGTCACACAGTCAATTTCTTTCACTTGAAATACTGTATATGGTGGTGCTTTCAACACTGCTCTATCTTGATAAAACTCTATCATTTTCTCTTTTAAATTATCACTTATTTTAAAAACTACTGTCATTTTGACACCTCTTTAAACAATAATACCACATATTACTTTATTTTTCAAAAGAATTAGTATATAATTAAAATATAGGAGTGATTAATATGACAATATTAGATTCAATTATTATTTTATTTTTATTATGTGGCGCTGTCTTAGGTTTTAAAAAAGGAGCTATCAAGAGTCTTGTCGCCCTAATCGGCACAATTTTACTTGTCGTTATATCTTTTTATCTCAAAAATCCCATCGCCAGTATTATTTTAAACTGGGCTCCATTCTTAAAATTCTCGGGTAGTTGGGCTGGCCTTATTACTCTAAACATTCTCCTCTACGAATCTCTTGCTTATATCTTAGTGTTTGTTGTTTTATCAAGTATCTTATCCATTTTCATCAAACTCTCAGGCATCATCGAAGGCATTCTAACTGCAACCATCATTCTTGGCATTCCCTCTAAAATCATTGGTGCTATCTTAGGCTTTTTAGAAGCCATCGTCTTTAGTTTCATCCTTCTTTTTGTCGGTGCCCAATTTAACTTTACCCATGACTTAGTAAGAGAAAGTAGTCTCGCTAATAACATTATCGATAAAACACCCCTCATCAGTACTATGGTAAAAGATACTTATAAAGCCATCAAAGATATTGGTAATTTAAAAGACAAATATGCAAATGCTTCAAATAAAGATGCTTATAATAGTGAAATCTTAAACATAATGTTAAACTATAAAGTCGTAACTCCTGAAGAAGTCGAAAAACTAATCAAAAATAAAAAACTTGATTTCTCAGGAGCAAGTACGATTTTAGAAAATTATCGAAAGGCGGAAGAAAAATGATTAAATATTTAGAAAAAGAAAATATGAATGAAGTTATTAAAAGTGGAGTTTGGCTCGTTGATTTTTATGCTGATTGGTGCGGACCATGTAAAATGCTTAGTCCTATCCTTGAAGAGTTAAATACCAACGTTTTAAAGATTAACGTTGACACTCACGAAGAGTTAGCGACCACTTATGGCATCATGAGTATCCCAACCATCTGTTTTTTTCAAGATGGCGACCTAAAAACTAAAAAAATAGGTTTTACCAACCGAGACGAAATTGAAAACATTTTAAAAGAACTAGGAGATTAAAATAGTATGGAATATTTAGACGCATTTAATGATACCAAAGAATTTATTGGAGTTTTTAGTCGTGATGAAGTCCACGAACGTGGATTATGGCATAACACTGTCCATTGTTGGCTTTACGATAAAGAAGGGAATATCTACTTTCAAATTCGGAGTGATGCCCATAAATTATACACTACAGCCTCCGGCCATGTTTTATCTGGCGAAACTAAAAACGCCGCTTTCGGCCGTGAAGTAAAAGAAGAGATTGGTATTGATGTCGACTATGATAAAGCCGAACTCTTAGAGACTGTCATTTGGCAAATGGACAGTACAAAAAATGGTAAACTTATCAAAGACCGTGCTTTTGCTAATATTTATTTACTAGCCATTGAGAATGATAAATACGATTTTTCTTTTACTGATGGTGAAGTAATAGGCCTTGCTAAACTAAAAGCCCGCGATGTCTTAGACTTATTTAATAACAAGACTGATTCTATCATTGGCTTTATTATCAAAAATAACAACGAACGTAATCTAAAAGAAATAACTTTGAATGATTTTCTTTTAATGTCTGGTGAAACCTATCTTGGTAAATATGGCCATGTTGTTGAAGCTATTACTAGAAAGTAAGAGCTTTTTTTCTTTGTTTAAAATCATAATTATAACTCATACTAATATTGATGCTTATGAAAAATTATGAATATCTTATCCGAACTGACTTAGCCGTCCAAAATAAATTATTAAAACGAACTAAAACTATTAATAAAGATAATCTTACTATCAAACATTTTTCTAATAAAACTATTTTTTATACCGACATAATCTTTAAAAACATTACTAATAAAATAAACCGTGAAAACCTCAAAACTAATCTTAAAATTGAACTTTCTAAATATTTAAAAAAAGCTAATTTAAAAAAAGATAGTTCCCTTTTAATCATTGGTCTTGGTAATAAAAATATTGCGAGTGATTCCCTTGGGCCAACCACAGTTGCTAGAGTAGTTGCTACCGGACATCTAACAAGTTTAATTCCCCATAAACGCCAAATCTACACTTTTACTCCTGGCGTTATGGAAGAAACTGGTTACCAGAGTTCTAAAAGTATTAAGTCTCTTACAAAGGAATTAAAACCCGATATCATCATTCTTATTGACTCCCTTATCAGTAATAGTATTACTTATCTAAATAGCCTTATCCAAATAACCAATAGTGGTATCACCCCGGGAAGTGGCCTTGCTAACTATAATGAAGAATTAAGTCAAAAAACTTTAAAAGTTCCAGTTATCTGTCTAGGAGTTCCAACTGCCATTGAAGCATCCACCATCATTAAAGACGCCCTAAATATCGCTTCTGATAAAATAAAATTTAAAAAAGGATACGACTTAACCGTATCCCGTAAAGACATTGATATTTTTATCAAAGACATAAGTAGTCTTATCGCTACTTCTCTAAATGAACTCTTAAATAATTTTAATACTTTCTAATCGTTATCCCTGTATAATAATGTTTCAAAATCTTCTCATAACTATAACCTTTTTTCGCATACTCATTTGCTCCGTACTGGCTCATACCAACACCATGACCATAGCCTCTGGTTGTAATTGTGATATTATCTTCATTTAAATTGATATCAAAATCTGTACTTCTAAGTCCCAAAGTCATTCGAAATTTAACCCCATCATAGCTATTATTATCAATTATTATTGTTTTAACTCTTCCTGAATTATTTCGCTCTATCACTATATTTGAAAGGGCTGTCACTGGAACTCCCAGCTTATTACTAATCTCCTGATAATTAAATGTTACACTTCTAAGATAACTAGAAACTGCCTGGTCTACCTCACTATTAACCGACTTTAAGTAGGGAAATTCCCCAAAGACAAACGAACTATCCTCCGTCTTTCCATTGCTAGTTGAATGATAATAAGCATTAATAAGACTTCCATTATAATACATAACAAGTCCTTTAGTATCCATGACTGCTTTTTTAACTTTCTCATAATATGTATTAAATCCCGAACCCCAAGCGGCTTTTAATTGATTATTATCTTTATAAACCTGCGTGCTAACTGTATCGGTAAGTGTTCTATTTTCTTCCCTCGCTTTTAAAGCATAAGTTCGGGCTGCTATCGCTTGTGCTTTTAATGCTTCAATATTAAAAGACGCGGGCATCTCTGCTCCCACAACTCCAATTAAATACTCTTCAAGTCCAATATTTAACACTGTTCCATTACTTCGTTTAACCGCAACCATCACATCTTCTTTTACCGTCTCACTTGGAGCAGGTGTTGGTTTAACCTCTGGTTTAGTTTCCGCTGGCTTTGTTTCTGTAGGCTTACTTACAGGTGGAGTTATCACCGGCGTACTTGTACTAGGTACTTTACTAGGTGTGCTAGGACTACTACTAGCTGGCTTTTTAGAGGGTGTACTTGTTGTCGGTTTTTTATTAGTCCCTGTATTATTTGTTGCTGGCCTCGTCTCTTTATCACTATTCGTATTACTCTCTGCATTTTTCACCTCATCTTGGTCTGTAACTTGCTTAATTACTTCCTCTAATTCTTCATCTGTTTTAATTTCATCATTAAGCGTCAAGATATTTGTCGTATAATTATAATTGATATCTTCATAATTTTGTTTCATCGGCGCCTTAAGTAAACACGTTCCAATAATAAGTCCACTCGCCATCAAGACTATTCTTTTACCTCCAAATTTAATCTTTTCTTTCTTAATATAATCATCGACTTCTTTTTTAATAGTCGTTTTCTTCCTATCCTGCCTCATACTTGCAAACTCTGTACTATAATCAATAAATAAAAATAGCACTTCTTCGTTATTTATCTTTCTAATTTCATAATTACTAATCATGAGCTTCACCCTTAATTAGTGTTCCAAAAATTAGTCTAATTCATACTAAAAAAATCACTTATTTTCCAAAGCAATTTTATTTAAAACTCTTAACTTAACCAAATATCTTCCTATCAAATAAATAGTCGCCACTACCACTAAAGTCCCACTTGTAATAAAACTTCCTAGTTTTTTCTCTTCAAAAGTAAACGCATAAACTAATACAATAATTGCAAAAATATAACCCCCAAGTGCATAGATTAATAAACGTGTTCTTCTCTTTTCTAAATCGGTATCTTTATACTTCACCTTATAAATTTCTTTAATCTCTTTCTTTTTTTCTTTATCTAAATTCTGATAATAATATCTCTTCATAACGCACCTCTAAAGTTATTTTACCATATTTAAGCAATTTTTACATTAAAAATCACAAAATAATCTTGCTAAAAAGTCTAATCTTTGTTATTGTTATATAGAACTAAAAATAAGGGAAGTGAATTTACTTATGCCAAATAAAGATATTGAATATATGAACATGGCTATTGCTGAGTCCCAATTAAACAGTCAGAACAACTATCAAGATGGTGGCCCCTTTGGTGCTATAATTACTAAAGAGGGGAGAGTAGTAGCTAGAGCCCATAACACCGTTTTAAAAGATTGTGATGCTACAGCCCATGCTGAAATCAATGCCATTAGAGAAGCTTCTAAAACTTTAGGTACTGCTGACTTAACCGGCTGTGTTTTATACAGTTCAAGCGAACCGTGTCCCATGTGTATGGCAGCTATAATTTGGGCTAATATCAAAGAAGTATACTATGCTAATACTAAAATAGACGCCGCCAATATTGGCTTTCGTGATGACTTAATTTATCAATTCTTTCGCGAAGAACCTAAGAATATTGTCGAAAAACATCACTTGACTAATACCAATGCCCTTGAAGCTTTCCAAGATTTTAGCGCTAATAACTCTAAAAAAATGTATTAAAAACTTCAAAAGATACTATTTCTCGCCAAAATTTCTAAAAAAATAAAAGAATGGTATTGCCTTTTATAGATTTTATGATATAATTAAAGAGCGTTTAAGAGATGTCTCCTTAGCTCAGCTGGTAGAGCAACTGACTCTTAATCAGTGGGTCCGGGGTTCGAGCCCCCGAGGGGACACCATTTTAATTATTTTAAATGGGATTGTAGCTCAGCTGGTTAGAGCGCACGCCTGATAAGCGTGAGGTCGGAGGTTCAAGTCCCCCCAGTCCCACCATTTTTTGGCCAGTTGGTGAAGCGGCTTAACACACTGCCCTTTCACGGCAGCATTCACGGGTTCGAACCCCGTACTGGTCACCAATTCGTATTTAACTCCAATTTTAAAGGAGTTTTTTTATTTCTTCTAAAATTACGTAACATTTTTCCTTCTAACCATCAGTATATATTTATTAAAATATCCCTCATAAAAAGCCTATTCTCTTAAAAAATAGGCATAATACTCTTCTAAAGTTATATCATTATTATAAATAACATTAGCTGCATCCAGTCCCACATATCTATAATGCCAAGGTTCCGCATCAAACCCTGTAATATTCTCTTTACCAAGCTTATATCGTTCAATAAAACCATATTTATAAGCATTACTTCTAAGCCAACTACAAACTTGTGTATCCAGATAATCTTCTGTCATTGTACTCTCTTTACTAAAAATATCTAAAGCAAGTCCTGTCTGATGTTCTGAATATCCCGGTCTAGCAACTAATTTATCTGCATAATCAGAACCTTTAAAATCTTTATATTCTTGATAAATCTTTGCTTGACTTTCATAATCTCGGTAGCTAGTTATAATTAAAAGGTAAATATCTTCCTGATAAGCCGCATTCCACATCTTAATAAATGCTTCATTTGCCTCACTTCTTAGTTTATGATTCGACCCATAATAATATTTATTGCTAACGTTTACTAAATCATCTGGCTTATAATCACTATTAAAGTGATAAAACCTATTAATAAGTACCAAATTATCTTTCTCTAAGTCTGCCTCTATATCATGCTCATAAATCTCATAATCATTAAAAGTATTTACGGCACTAACAGTATCTTTAGCTTCTGTACTCTCATTTGATTTGTGATAATCTAAATACCTCTCTAAATTATCTTTTATAAAATATTTGTCTTTAAATAACTCTACTAAAAAGACATCTTTCTCGTTGTTTGCTAGCTCTTCCAACTTTTCTTTCGGAAAATGCTCTTTCAATAAATTAATCTCATCCTCTAAATAACCCTTATCTTGCAATCTCGTAAAAACATTGCTTTTTTGTTCCTTATTATTCTTAACCTGAATAATCACCAAGAGACTTCCACTAAGAATTATAATCACTGCTAAAGCAATCCATACTTGCTTCCTTATCTTTAACTTAACTTTTTTCAAATAAAATCACCTAATTCTATTATAACCTGTAAATTTTTATTTGACAAATTAAATTATTCGCGGTAATATGGAAATGTAAATATAAAAGTAAAGGGTGTTACTATGCATAATAATAAAATAATTTTAAGTTACTGTTCAAACTTTAATCGTATTATGAGTGCTGACTTTCTTGAAGGAGACAATTTATCTCTCCAACTTGTAAAAATATATAAAGATTTCATCTTCAAAATCGACTTAAACAATCCTGAAGATATCAAAAAAGTTATAGATATCGATAAAACTATGGGTAAATACGTTGAAGACTATTATTTCCGTAAAGCCCTAAGAGCTGAAATCCTCACTATCAAAGTGAAAAAAACAACTGGCGACGTTATCCGAACTATTGTCGAAAATATCATCAGTATCTTTAAACGTTACGAACTCGAATCAACCCGCAAAATATACATTTCCAAGTGGATATAACGCCAATTTGACAAACAACTATTTTTGTTATATAATAACTCCTACAAAAAGGGGTTTTTAATATGAAAATTTTAGTTACCGGCGGCGCCGGATT
>CANOGG010000004.1 GCA_947565485.1 uncultured Mycoplasma sp.
AGAGGTGTAGTCGTCATAGCTTGGCCGAAAGCAGCACTAGCTAAGTCAGACTCATAATTCATATTAATGACACCTTTTTCTTCGCCGGGGAGTTCGATGCCAGTTTTAGAACCAAAGCCCAGAGATTCGTAGAACTCACGAAGTTTTTTACTGCCGAGTTCTAAAGCGAGATTGGTAGCGCCGACATTTGAGGAATAAGCAAAACCTTTGTCATAGCTTATCATGCCCCATCCAGTGTTGTTGAAGTCTTTGATGGTTGTGCCCGCAACAGAGATAGTTCCAGACATAAATTCTTTATTACCATCATAGATGTTATTCTCCATGGCTGCGAGCCATGAGAATATTTTCATGGTACTGCCGGGTTCGTAGGTGTAGCCAACTAGGGGGTTAACATAGTTTTTTAAGCCTTCTAAAGTGTTGGGGTTAAAATTAGGACTACTAGCACTGCCAACGATTGCTCCTGTTTTAGCATCCATGACTGAGAAAGTAAACCATTCAAAAGTATTATTTTCTTCAAGTTCGTGGACAGCATCTTCTAATATTAGTTGGATTTGGGTGTTTAGCGTAAGATAGATATCACTACCGCTTACAGGGTCTTTAGTGTAGGCTTCACCCATTTTATAGCCGGCGGCATCTTGTTGATATTCAGTATTACCATCTGTTCCTTTTAGAGTTTCATTATATTTGCCTTCGATGCCCATTTCGCCGACTATTTCACCAGTTTCGAGGTTAGTTTTAGCATAGCCGACGATATAAGAGGCCATTTTAGATTTCTTATAGTATCTTTTATTACCAGCGATAAAGTCTATTCCCGGTAAGCCTAAAGATTCGAGTTCGACTTTTTTATTTTCTGATAAGTTTTTACCCTTAGTACCAAATTCAACTTGGTAAGCATTAGTGGTGTTTAGGCGGCCTAAGATGTAGTCATAGTCCATATCAAGAGATTCAGCTAGAGCTTTAGCAGTACTTTCTTTATCGACGACGTGTTTGGGGTCATCAGGATTTTTAGTACGAGAGGCACTTAAATATGCGATTAGAGTATAAGAGTTAGCATTAACAGCGATAGCTTCGCCATTTACATCATAAATATTCCCCCGAGAGGCATAAAGAGTCTTTTTAACAGTGTTCCTGCGGCTTGCAAATTCAGCGAGATTAATGCCATCAACCTCAGGACTAAGGGCAACATAGCCTAATTTTATAATCGATAAAACAAGAGCTAAAAAAAAGATAATAATATAAAAAGTACTTATTTGGGCTCTTGTTCTTTTCTTCTTCATAGATTATCCTCTCTAGTCATTAATGGTTTTAATGTTATTATTATTATACGACAAACCAGTACTACTGACAATACTTTGGATGTTATCAATAGATGCTAATTCATCTATTTGCATGCCTAAGGCTTCGTTGGTATCGTTTTGTTTATCAATTTTATATTTGATACGTTCAAGTTCAATATTAGTCTCGGATAATAAAGCTTTAGTATATATCCATGAGGCTGGCATGATAACAAAACCAAATAAAATACTTAAAAAGACCATGATTTTTTCCCCTTTTAGAAATTTTATTCTTTTGACTTTTTTGGTTCGCATATTATATCCTTTCTATAACTCGTAGTTTGGCACTCTTGCTCCGGCTATTCTTATTTAGTTCTTCAGGAGTTGGAACAAGAGGCTTTTTATTTATTAATTTGATTAAAGGTCGATATGCTTCGGGTATTTCAGAATCAGGGAGACCTTTAAAAAATTCATTAGTTTCACTATATTCTTTAAAAATATTTTTAACAAGCCTATCTTCTAGAGAATGGAATGTTATAACGCAAATTCTTCCACCTTTTTTGAGGCGTTTAATGGCTTCTTTTAAGGCTATTTCGATAGCTTCTAGTTCGTGGTTTACTTCAATTCTTATAGCTTGGAAAATCACTCGTTCAGGGTGATGTTTAAAAAAATAATTAGCACCGACTGCTTGTTTTATAATTTCAACAAGTTCTAGAGTACGAGTTATTTTTTTAGTTTCACGGTATTTAACTATGCTACTTGCAATTAATTTACTGCGAGGTTCTTCGCCATATTTATAAAATATTGAAGTTAAATCAGCTAGGCTATAAGTATTTACAACCGTTATGGCATCAAAATCACTAGTTTGGTCCATGCGCATATCAAGTATGGCATCGTGCATGAAGCTAAAACCCCGACTTGCATCATCAATTTCAGGACTAGATAGACCCAAATCGAAGAGGAAGCCATCGACCCAAGATATCTTAACTTTATCAAGCTCAGGTCCTAAATTCTGAAAGTTAGAATGGATAAGCTTGAAATTCTTCCCTATCTTGAGTAATTGTTGATGCGAATAGCGAATTGCTTCGCTATCGGCATCAAAGGCGAAAAGAAAGCCCTTTTTTATTCTTTTTAATATCTCTGTACTATGACCAGCGTATCCTAGTGTGGCATCTACATATATACCTTGGTCGCAGATATTTAAATACTCAATTGCGAGATCACGCATGACACTATAATGTTTCAATGTTACCTCCTGTGAATAAATGCTCAGCGATGTTTTCTAAGTCGGAACTATATTCAGCATTAAAGTTGTTCCATTCATCTTCTGACCATATTTCTAGACGGTCACTAACACCTGCGATAACACACTCTTTAGTGATGTTAGCATAGCTTAGATGATTTGGAGAAATGGTGATGCGACCTTGACGGTCTAACTCACAATTAGCAGCGGCAGAAAAGAAGGCTCTCGAAAATATACGGGCATTTTTTTTGGTAAAAGATAGACTTGATAGTTTGACAACTATTTTTTGCCATTCTTCTAGAGTGTAGATTGCTAGACACCTTTCTAAACCACGGGTGATGATGAAGTTTGGCCCTAACATACTACGGAAGACGGATGGAATGACAAGTCTATTTTTATCATCTAGGTTATGATGATATTCGCCCATGAACATTTTTATCCCCCACTTTCTACCACAATGTACCACTGCTTAGTATAATAATATCAAAGGAGCTCTTTTTTGTAAATATTTAAGTGTTCGCCTACCCCTTGAAAAAGTGAAATTTGACGCAAATTTTACAACATATTAAAAAAATAGCTAGTTGCTACTTGACTGGTGGTAGATGCTTTGAGAAAGAGAGATTTTAAAAATTGATGCGCATATAGGGAGTCATGATATCTTCAATTAAATTTAAGTCTTCGAATAAATTGGACTCAGGTAGGTCATCATCTAAGTAGGAATTGTAAAGAGAACTTAGATAAGTGCTTAAAGCTTTTTTGGTGGTTTTGCGGTCTTTGTTCTGGATACTGTGGTATTTTAAGATTAGTTTTTTTAAGTATAGAAGTTTGCCTTTGGTGGTTTTGAGAGAATTTAGATGTTTTAAGTCGGCATTGTTATATTCAGGAGTGCAAAATGCAGCGTAAGCAAGAGGTAAAAGACTTATGTTAGTGGGATTAGTGATAAATTCGAACATAAGAGGATTTTCACGAATCGAACGATTACGAAGAAGAGTAGATAAGGAAGAGGCAGACTCAGGGCCATACGTTGTTAAGTAGTGATAAAGAAGAGATGAATATTCGTTGGAAGTTAAGAGTTCGCCATGAGTAACGAGGCTTAAAAAAGTATTTCGGATTTCGAGGTTAAGAGTGCGATTTTCAAAGATAGAGCGACAAAAATTAGAGGTATTAAAATAGGTATTTATGATATCGGGATAGACACTTATTTGGGATTTTAGCGTATTTAAGACTGTGAATAAGAATTGGAGTTCGGGCATATCAGTTTTAAAAAAGCGTGATGATAAACAATAGTCTTTTAAAAATTCATAATCTCCGAATTTGTGATATATTTTAGAACTTAAAGTAATTTTAGAGACAAAATCAGGAAGGACTTCTAAATTTGTGGAGAGAAGTTCTAAATATGAGAGAGTGTCTGCAATATTAGCAAGGCTAACTGTCGCCTCTTCATAGAGATATGAAAAGTAAGCAAGAGTTTTTTTGGAGTAATTGCCACTAAAGAGCATAATGAGACTGCCTGGGTTTTGTTCGTTTCTAGTCGCAGTAGATTTTAGAATGCGTTTAAAAATAGTAGTATCAATATTATTAGTTGTTTTTAAGTTTAAGAGTTTAGTTAGTAAATCATAAGTCATATAGTTATTTCCTTCTTTCAAAACTTGAGTTATATAATATAATAAATTTATTTAAAAGTAAAGAAAAAAGAGGCATATCCTCTTTAATAATATAAAATGCCTCCTAGTATTATTGCTAATAAGATGTATAAAACAATAACTAAGAATGCACTATTTTGCAAGCCACATCCACCACCACAATTAGAAGTAGATTGACCGCCTTTACTACAACAGCCCATGGGACACCTCCTTAGAGTTTTTATAAAAAGACTTAAATGAATGCTCCTACTATAATGATTAATAAGATAAATAGGACTAAAATGATAGCGGCACCTAGTCCATTACCGTTATTATTTCCACAATTATTCATGATATCATTCCTCCTTTATTTGTCTTTCCACTTATATATTACGTGAAACTTTTAAATTGGTGCTGGGCATTTAATAAGACCTGGTAAAATAGAGGAAAAGTCTTGTATTTTAGAGGAGTTGTTGCTATAATTGTTGTATTGGAGGGAAATAAAAATGAAGAAAAAAATAGTTTTAGTGGGAGTAGCAGCACTTTTACTTTGTGGCTGTGGAAAAATTCCAACATTAAAAAATGGGGAAGAAGCAATTGTTACTTTTAAAGGTGGTAAAGGCATAACTGCTAATGAGTTTTATGAAAATATTAAGAATAGTTATGGATTAGAAGCCTTAGTGGGAATGATTGATAAATATGTGTATGAGAGTGAATTTCAGGATAAGATGGCTGAGGCAGAGGATTATGCGGCTAATTATGTTAAAGCACTGAAGTCCAATTATGATACTGATGAGAAGTTATTACAGGCACTTAGAATGTCTGGGTATAACTATCAAACAGTAGAGGCCTATCAAAACTCTTTATATATCAATTATTTACAAAATGAAGCGATTGAGACTTATGTTAAGGGAAAAATTACCGAAGATGAGTTAAAAGAATATTATGAGAAAAGTGTTTATCCGAATATGAGTATTTCACATATTTTAGTGACACCAGAGGTTAAAGATGGTGCTAGTGCAGATGAGAAGAAAGAGGCTGAGGATAAGGCTAAAGAGAAAGTTAAAGATATTATTAAACAACTTGATAATGCGAAAAAAGATAAGAAAGATATAAATGAAGAATTTAAGAGACTAGCAAAAGAAAACTCTAAAGATGATAGTACGAAAGATAAAGGTGGCGATTTGGGAGAGATTAATTTAGGTTCCTTAAATGCTAAATATGATGAACTTGTTAAGAGTGCTAGTAAATTAAAAGATGGAGAGTATTCGACTGATGTTATTACAACAGAAGTTGGTTATCATGTAATATTGAAAACTAAAACTGGTGAGAAAGAAAGTTATGAGAAGTCTCTTGATTCGATGAAAGAAAAGATTACAAATAATAAACTTACAGAGGACCAATCTTTGATGATTGAAGCAATTAAACATTATCGAGAGAAATATGAGTTAGATATTGTTGATAGTGAAATTGATAGTCAATATGGAAGATATATGAATAATCTTATTAATACTTATAAGAAACAATAGTTAATTAAAAAAAGCCGAATGATGAAGTTCGGTTTTTGTATATAAAAATTATAAATTATCCGGTTCTATGGTAGCAATTATCTTTTTATGGTTCCGCCATGACATTTTAGAAGATAAATATTTTCACCATTTTTAGAAATTGTTTCAACACCCTCAAAATAGTCTAGGTCTCCAGTAACTTGAAAAGTATATTTATAACCATTATTTTGATATTCTTTGGGACCTCTTATGGGGAGAATATCATCTTGGCCTACTTGCATTAAAGCGGGTCTTAAGGCATTATCAATTGCCTCTTCACTTAAGTTTTCGTTTAATGTTATACCATAGTAATTCATTCCCCAAATAGGTATATTATCAGAAGTATAAATTACTTCTTCACCCATAAATTTTGTGCCACCAAAATAGGTATCATGATATATCATTTGACCATTACTGTATTCATAGTCAAAGGAACCTTTTCTTGAAGATTGAATTTTTTTGACATTTTCATTCGCATAAGTTTTTTTTTAGCTTCTACTAAAAAATCAGAAATATCTTTATTCATTTTTAAACCAACTCCTTTGATTAATTTTAGCATAATATTATAAAGTAGATATATTTATTATATTGATAATAAATTTTATTAGTTTAGATAGGCATCGATATTAATGTCTTGATATCCTTTTTGATAGAGATAGTTCTTTATTTTTTGTTTGGTAGTATAGTCGTCATATTTGCGGTGATATTTGGCATATAATTTGGGTATTAGTTTAGCAACAGTATCTAAGTTTTCTTCAAGAGTAATGGTTTCTAAAGCCTTAGTGATATCACTTTGGTTAAAGCCTTTAGCTTGGAGTTCCTGGGTGGTTTTGCGTTTAAATTCTAAAATGCTTTTACGATTAGACTTGGCTTTTTTAGTAAGGTAATTTGTAATTTTAGTTTGATATATAGTTTTATCGATGGTTTCTAAGATAGGCATAATTTCAGTGGAAGAAAAGCCCAGCTTTTGGAGGTCGTTAAGGATTTTAGATTCACCGACAGTATTTAGTTTTAGCATATCATTTACAAATGCTTCAATATAAATTTTAGAATTAAGGTACCCCTCTTTATCTAATCTTTTAAGAGTATAATTTATGGCGTCTTCTTCATATCCAGATTTGATTAAGAGTTTCTCGATTTCATTTTTAGTTCGAAGTTTAGTATTAATTAATTTTAAGGCTTCATAGTAAGCTTTTAGAAGATTATTCTCATGAAGAATTTTGTTAAATTCAGGGGTTGTGATTTCTTTTTTTAAGAGAAGTTCATGTTTAATAATAATATCATCATATAAGTGGTATTCGTCAGTATTGGTAGTGATGATATAGATGTTTTCCCGACTTTTTTTATATTTTAATATTTTCATAATTTACCTCGCTATTTAAAGTTTAACATATCGAACAATTGTTAGTCAAGTTAAAAATTTATTTTTGGAGGCGACGACTTAGTTCAGGAGCATTTTCAATGATATCAGGAATATTAGCAGCTAGTTTAAGGGTGTTTTTAGAGACTATTCCCCCTCTTTTTTGAAGTTTTTTTAATTCTGTTTTTAAAGCTTGGAGTTCTTCTTTAGTAAACTCAGAGTATTCGGTTCTAATAATATTTAATAGTTCTTCGGGTGAATAAGTAACAGGTAAATTAAGGCCACCATATAAAGTTTCATTTAGTTTAGCATAAGAAATAGAGGCATCTTCTCTTTCTAAAAGGTGTTTTAGAGAAGTGATTTTAAGATAAGGAGAGACTTTCTTATTATAGATTTTTTTAGTGAGTAAGAGAAAGAGAGCGAGACCCACGATAACAGGAATTTTGTTTAAGTAACAAAAGTCTAGAATATTTTTATAGAGACTGTTTAAAGAAGTATCCTTTTTTGTAGGTGAATCACGGTATGGTGTAACTTCGATTAATTGGCCCTCTTGGTTCATTGCCCAAGCATGGTATTCATTGCCAGTTATTTTATTGTCACCAGAATAGTAGCCGACGACATAAATTAGTTCATCATTTAATTCAGTCGCAAGAGAAGCGGCAAGGTTACAAATTAGGGAGTCAAGAGAGGCAATAGTTTCAAAATAGGTTTCTTCATCAAGATGTTTGATAGTACGAGTTAAGCCAGCATCTTTAATCGGAGTCGTTGAGTAATACTTTTCACTAATAGCTATTAACATATCTTCTATAGTGGCATCAGGGCCCATATTAAGTCCCCGCCTTATGGCTTCTTTAATTTCAGAAGAGGATTTATCAGAATTTGGTAAATTGTTTGCAAAGGCGTTAGTAAAGGCATAACCATAGTTTATTATAACATTAGGATTTTTCATAGACTTTAATAATTCACACTCAGAGTCTGTAAGCTCAAGGGTGTCTCGCTTATAATTAACACTAAGCTGATTAAGGGTATTTTCAGCGTCAATAATAAAAAGATTTGTTATTTCATAGTTATTATCTATTGGAAAATATTTTAAAGGAATTTCTAAAATTTGATTTTTGAGGCTATTTTTTAATTCACGCTTTTTTAGACGATAGTTGATACTTAGAACAGTCTCGCCCTGGCCAAAGTCAGCTAAAGATATAGTGGGAGTAACAATTTCGTAGGTCATACTCCCCTTTTCATACTCGCCGTCATAACTATAGCCAGTGGCAAAATATTTAGGTTTTATTTCGGGATGGTAGTAATTAACATTTGCTAAAACTTGACTCGCATTATTAGAAGTAGAGTCACCAGTATGAGAGAGATTATCTTCGCCTGCTAATTCAGTAAAGAATTCATGGACGCTTGAGGTTGCATTAGTAACAAGACTTCTTTCAAATTCGAGGGATTTATTGAAAGCTAAAACAATATTTTCGTAAACGGTGCTTATATAGTTATATTCTTGATTTAAGTTGTAAAATGACCAGAGACTCTCGGCTGTTTCGCTTGCTATAGCACCAAAAATGGCAATAACCATGGAAGCAACATATGTTAAGGATAGACTAAAGAATTCATTTAAAAATTTATATTGTTTTGTTCTGAGGCCTCGAATATGAGTTATTTCACCTTTTTGTTTAGAAATAAATTTACGATAGACATAGTCATAAAAGCTTTCTTTATTGGTATTTGGTTTAATAATAACCTTATTATTATGGACTAGATAAAGATAAAGAGCACAAAGAGCGAGTTCTTCTAAATTATCAGTTTTAGTTTGGATTTTAGCGACGAGGCTGTTATAATCAGGAATATCTAAGTAGTCATAAATTGTCATGATATCATTTCTAATTATATCACCATTAGGCTTACGACTCTGGACTTGAACTTGTTCGCCAGCGATTAAGATGTTATCATATATTTTGGCAAACTCTTTATCTCTTTTAGTACTTTCAGAGTTTAGACGAGCCGATAAACGGGCATGGACTAATTTTAAGAAACGGTTAAAATCGTTATTTTGGATAAAATCGCGAAAAGCACTCGTAATAACTATATCTTTACTTTGGGTAGTTAAGTAATTTATAAATTCTAGTTTTAGATTTGTTTTGTGGAAACTGTTGATTAGAGTTCCTAGGCTACTCGGAGTTAGCTCGATTAGTTGTTTATCAAGAGATGGGACAAAATCAGCATTTAATATATCGGATAGTCTTTTTTCGGGGAGCTTGGGGTCAATTGTAAAGTTAGTGAGGTCATTTTTCTTTAAATAAATTTTTGAGATAGAGTGATTTTGGGCAAAATGATAGATTTTGATTAGATTATTTAAGTAAGACTCAGAGGTTAGAGTATCATTTTCATAATAACAAGCTAAATATTTTTTAGGGCGCCATACAAGAGCTTTCATTTTAATTATAGTTTGAAGCACCGTTCCTTTAAAGTCGTATTCCTTATTTTTAATGATATCAACGTTGACACCTAAAGCCTCACGAATTTCTTGTTGAGCGTTATGAACTTTGGTGGTGGGTGAAGTTAGAGCCTTTATTTTCTTTAAGCCAAAAGTTAGACCATAAAGAAGACGAGAGAAAAGTAAGATATTATATTTCAGAAAGGCAAAATGAGGGTGGAGAACCCCCTCTTTTTTAGATATGGTATCGTAGACATCCCCTTTTTTTAGGATAGTTTTGAGATTTTGGTCGATTTTTTCAAAGTCAGACATAGTAATTTCTCCTTTGCTAATTTACGATATATTTTTTATAGTAAAATTTTTTAGAAAAATTTGGAATGACGACGGATTTTTTTAATATCATTCTTCGCACTGGCAAACAGTTCTTTAGCTTCATTAGAGTTTATTTCTGTTATGTTTTGGTTTAGACGGTGCATATATAAGCAGTCAAAAAAGTCGATAATATCACTTGATAAGAGATAATCACGACCATGAATAATGGCGTTTAGTTTAACTAATTTTAAAGCGTATTTATGGGCACGGATATTAGAACCAGCAAAGGCAGGAGAATTATTAAGAGTTAAATTATCGATGAGATTAAATATTTCGAGCATTAATTCTTCTTCCTCGGGTTTTAATTTAAAACCTTTTAAATATAGCTGGACAAGCTTTAAGTCAAATAAAGTTATCGTACTAATAGAAGATGGAGTAAAATCACTAAAAAGAATTGCCCTTTTTTCAGAGTCTGTTAGATGGTCGAAGTAAATATTTAGGTCAAAACGGTCATAGACAGCACTGGGAACATTAAAGATACCAGCGACATCGGCGTTATTTTGGCTAGCAAAAACATAAAAATCTTTAAAATTATGAGTTGTCCCGTTATAAGTCATTTTGTGGTCGGCAAATAATTCGATGAAGGCTGATTGGACTTTACCACTAGCACGGTTAAACTCTTCGATTTGGAGAAAGTTCATTTCCTGTTTATTAGATAATTGGTTTAAAATATCAGTAGGAATTAAGTCCGAAGTAACAGAAATCTTTTCAGTATTAAAACTGCTGGCTAAAAAATTGGTTATGGTTGTTTTACCCATTCCTGTACTGCCAGTAAATAAAATTTTACTATTTGAATCACATAAAAGAGCCGAAGCGACAGTTTTTTTGACTCGAGCTTGGCCAATTAAAGCTTTATCTAACTCTTCAGTTATCTTATTATATATTTTGATAATATCATTTATCCCGTTTTTTGACATCACACTTTCCATTTTTATCCCCCATTTGCTTGTATATAATAGCACTTTTAGATAAAAAAGTCAAATTTTGATGATAAATAATTTGTAGAGTTATAAAAAAACTTTCTAAGTTTTCTAGGTTTAGAAAGTTTTTGATAATTAGTTTTGTATTTTTTTTAGTGCAGTTTTACTAATGCCTGTGGCTTTTATAATAGTCTCGATATCAATACCCATTTTTAATAAATTTTTAGCTGTTTTAAGTTGATTTTTCTCGATGCCACGTTTTTCGCCTAATTGTTTACCACGAAGTTCACCTCTTGCCTCGCCAATAGCTTCGCCTAATTCAAGTCCGCGTTTTTCACCACTAGCTTCCGACTCTTTAAGTTCTTCGTGCCAACTATCATATTCTTTACGGTACCACTTAAGAAACTCTATGGACTGCTCCATAATTACATCACTCCTTCCAATATTTTCCATTTCTTTAATAGAGGTAGCATTTATGATTTTTAACCATCTTATAAATCTTTCTTCATATTCCCATTGTATCAGATAATTTTTGGCTTTGTCAAGCCTAATTAAGACTAGTTCTGTTTCACCTTTTTCGATTACTTTATTGGTTATTTTATGTTTAGGAACATAACCATTTACCAAATAGTTATTGCTATCTTGGTAATTACTAGGGATAAGGTTTAAACAGGTAACTTTCTTACAATCACGATATCTCGGTTTATTCTTATAAGTCATTTGATTAGAATAAGTTCGATAAGTATAATTGTAACTCTTATTATATTCTTCTTTTCCAAAACTAGTATAAGCTTCAAGCAAAATAATCTCACCGTTATTTAGAGTACATCTAATATCCGCATACATATCGGCAACATCCATAGTTTCTGGTGATATTAAAGCCTGATAAGAAATATCTGTAAAAGCAAATCTTTTAGGTTCACCAATAAACTCATAATAAGAATTAATGAAATCCATTAAAGCTGGTTTAAACTTAAAGAAAGCTTAAAACTTCGGTCAAAAATTAGCCCCTGAAATTTAGTATTCATAATACTTTTCCCTTCTAACTTATCGCTAAAAAGCGAAGAAATGCCTCTAGTATAGCACATGAGATGCGCGAAATTTGTCGAATCCTGTAATGAGGTCTAATTTTTTGCAAAAAAAAAGCAAGTTTTAGGTACTTGTTATTATATTTTACTTTTCTTCATAGTTATAAATACCATGTATTTTTTCGAGAGTTTCTTCATCAGGTTGTTCTACTTGCCATTTGCCATTTTCTTTTTTTAATTTAAAAGTTATAGTATAAGCGATTGTATCTTTGGTATCTTTCATTTTATTTAGTTTGTATTTGAGATATTTATTTTTATCATACTCGCCGTTAGTTAAAAATTCATTTTTATTGGCTTGGAGGTAAGTACTAGCGTTTTTACTGGCTTTATAGAGGTCATATACAGTAATTTTCGCGGTTACAGTAGCATTGTCACCATTATATTCTTCGTTTTCTATGGTATATATAAGGTCACGATATTGTTTTTTTAAGACATCTTTATATATTCCCTGTTCCTCATGTTCAAGATTTTCTTTGGCAACTAAGTCATCAATACTTGATAAGACATTATCTTTTAGGCCTTTGTAATCATTTAAGTATTTTTCGACAGCATCTTTGGCTTTATTGTTGGAACAAGCACAGCCCACTGCTAAAAATAAACACGTTAGAAGTAAAATTAATTTCTTCATTTTCACCATTCCTTTGTTTTTATTATGAGGCATAAATTGGAAATTATACAAAAAATGTTTTTTTTGAATTTAATTTGTAGTATAATACTAGTAGGTGATTATATGGATACATGGTTACAATATTTAATTATTGGGATAGTTTTAGTTTTATTGTGTTTAATCGTTTTAAAGCTGACAAAAAGAGATTTTAGAATAGAGGCTAATAAACTTATTGGATATCTCGGGGGAAAAGATAATATCGTTAGTGCCGAGTGTAATATGAGTCGGTTTAAAGTTATTTTAAAAGATATATCACTCGTTAATAAAGAGGCGATAGAAAAACTGGGGGCGAAAGGAATTGTGGAAATTGATAATCAATTAAAAATTATTTTTGGGAAAGATGCCCATCAGCTTAAAAGATATATTGATGATATTATTTAGAAGTGGAAACTTCTTTTTTTGTTGGAGAAAAAAAATTTAACCTTGGAAAATTAAATTTTTAACATGATATAACAGTGGTATGCATTTTCTGTAAGTTTGTAGATAGCTATTTCTTCAGCATCATATAATAATAAAAGATACTCTTCAGTTTGGTGTAATACTATTTTATTGCCATTTTTAATTTTTAGATATTCTTGGTGGCTTAAGTTATAAGTTGGTAAATTTAAAGAATCTTTGATAGATAATAACTTATAATGGTCGTTATTAATATCATCTAAAGTATAAGAGTCACTTAAAGAAAATGGTCCTTGTTTGGTACGGATGAGGCTTTTCATAGTACCGATAGTGTTAAGTTTAGTACAAATATCGCGAATTAAACTACGAATGTAAGTCCCCTTTTCTACTAAGACTCTAAATTTTATAGTATCAGTTTGAAATTCTAAAAGTTCGATATCATAAATATGGACAGTTTTTTGGGGTGGAGTAATAGTTTTGCCAGCCCTCGCATATTCATATAATTTTTGGCCATTTATTTTAATCGCGGAATATAGAGGAACTTCCATAAGATATGATCCGATAAAAGATTTTAGAGCCTCGGCTGTTTCTTCTTTAGTGACATGAAAATTTTGTTCTTCTAGAACCTGGCCAGTGATATCTAAAGTATCAGTCTTAAGACCCAGTTTAATCTCGGCGATATATTCTTTATTTTTAGAGGTTAGCATGTCAACTAGTTTAGTGTAACGACCAAGGCATAAAACGAGAACACCCTCGGCTAAGGGATCAAGAGTGCCAGTGTGGCCTACTTTTTTAGTACCACATTTTTTACTTATAATATTTACGATATCACGCGAGGTATAGCCAGATGGTTTATTAATAACTAAAAGGCCGTTAGTCGTTTTCATGGAGACTCGCAATTATTTTTTCAATTTTGGCACCATATTCGATAGAATCATCATAGACAAATTCTAATTCGGGAGTATGGCGGAGGTCAAGACGTTCAGCGACTTCGGTACGGATGAAAGAGCTTGCTTCATTTACTTCACGTTCCAAAGTCTTTTTGTCTAAATCGCTTAGAGCAGTAAAATATACTTTAGCATAACTTAAGTCACGAGAGACTTTGCAGCCTGTGATAGTGATTGTTTTTAAAATTTCATCACGGGCTTCACTAAAGATTATTTCACTGATAACGCGGGCCATGTCGGAAGATATTTTGGCGATTTTGAAATTAGGCATTAGCGTTTCACCTCGACCATTTCGAAGCATTCGATAATATCGCCGGTTTTAATATCAGAATAATTATCGAGAGTGATACCACATTCAAAACCTTTTTTGACTTCTTTCACAC
>CANOGG010000005.1 GCA_947565485.1 uncultured Mycoplasma sp.
TATGATTCATATGCCTCTTTGAGTTCGTCATATTTTTCATATTCTATTTTGTTTGTTAGTAACTTTTTAGTTTCAGTATAGATTGTCTCTTCGTTGGTTCCGACAAGTTTTAGAGTGCCAGCTTCGATTCCTTCAGGACGTTCAGTAGTATCACGCATGACTAAAACGGGTTTACCAAGTGAGGGGGCTTCCTCTTGGATACCACCACTATCAGTAAGTATAAGATAAGCTTTATTTTGGAAGTTATGAAAGTCGAATACTTCTAGAGGTTCGATTATTTTTACTTGTTTATTTTGACCTAATATTTCCTGAGCGATTTCGCGTATTTTAGGGTTTAGGTGGATGGGATAAATGACTTTTAAATTGGCATCTTCTTCAGTAAGTCTTTTAACGGCACGGAAGATATTTTTCATTGGTTCGCCGAGATTTTCGCGACGATGAGCAGTAAGTAAAATAAGTTTATCATCATCGTTTAGCCAGGCTAATTCAGGGTGGGTATAGTCATTGGTAACAGTTGTTTTCATAGCGTCAATGACTGTATTTCCAGTGACATATATTTTACTTGCTGGGATGTTTTCCTTTAAGAGATTTTCTTTACTTAAGTTAGTTGGAGCAAAATACATATCTGATAAAACATCAACCATACAGCGATTCATTTCCTCGGGGAATGGGGAATATTTGTTAAATGTGCGGAGACCTGCTTCGACATGGCCTATTGGTATTTTATGGTAGAAAGCGGCTAGAGCACCGGCAAAAGAGGTTGTTGTGTCGCCATGGACTAAGATTATATCTGGGTTACATTCACTAATTATTTTATCTAGACCGAGTAAAACTTTGGATGTTATTTCACTTAGAGTTTGACCTGGTGTCATGATATTTAAGTCATAGTCAGGTAAGATGTTGAAAGTCTCTAAGACTTGGTCGAGCATTTCGCGGTGTTGGGCAGTAACACAGACAATACTTGTGATTTCTTTTCTACTTTCTAGTTCTTTAATTAAAGGGGCCATTTTAATAGCCTCAGGGCGAGTGCCAAAAATACTCATTACTTTTATCATTTTATTTTTTCCTTTCTTTATTTTCTATTTCTTTTTTTAAAATAGAAATTTCTTGAATTAAATTTTTTATACGGATATTTTGAAGAGAGATGCTTATTGATAAAATAAAACAAATATAGGAGAGGACGAAAAAGCCGATTAAGAAAACCATGTTAGAGGGAGCCTCAAAGCCGAGATATTGGGATAAAATTATAACTAATGAGGGGAATATACAAACGATGATAAGACAGAAGATAACGACTAACCACATACTAGCATATTTCATAGATATTTTTTTATATTTAACATGATGAACAATTAATAATAATTGGGTTAGAAGTAAAATTATGAGAAATATTCGTAAAGTTAAATTCATGGTTATTTTTTCCTTTCTTTCGGGTTAAAGATACTGTTAGCAATGATAGCTACGGAAACAGAAAACATATAGTAAAAACTTTTTAGGGGTTTGATGGATGACTCACCAAATTCACGCTGGTGCATTTTCACCGGTATTTCTTTGATTTTGATATTAGCATTTTTTAAACTAATAATAGTTTCTGGTTCGGGATATTCGATTGAGTAATCATGGGCAAATATTTCAATAACCTTTTTATTGGCAGCCCTAAAACCACTTGTAGGGTCGTATACTTTTAACTTGCGACCACTACAAATATAAATTAAGGTTGCTAATATTTTAATGCCAAGAATGCGGGCTTTAGAAGAACGAAAGGTGCTTAAATTGCTGATAAACCGGGAGCCAATTACTAAGTCATTCCCCTTTTCTATCTCGTCTATTAAGTCCTTTAAATAGTTGGCATCATGTTGACCATCACCATCAAATTGAATAGCTATGTCATAATTATGAGCAAAGGCATATTTATAACCAGTTTGGACTGCGCCGCCAATTCCTAAGTTTTCGATTAAATTGATGACATTATAATGTTCTTTTTCACATATTTTCTTTGTGTTATCTTTACTACAATCATTGATAATAAGATAATCTAGAGTGTGTTTTTTAAGAGACACTTTCTTTAACTTGGTGATAGTGTTTTGGATGTTTAACTCTTCGTTGTAAGCGGGTATTATTACTAGTACTTTCATTGTTTTGTTCCTTTCTTTTCATATAATAGTCATAAATTATTTTGAGACCAAAGCCGATAATTATGAACCTGATGGGATAAAGAGTAATCGCATAACGAGAATAAGCAAAGGAGTAGGAATAAAGGGCGATATGGTAGCCATAAATAAGAATTAGAAAGATAAATTCTTTAATTAATTTCCGGTTTAGGAATATTAAGATGATGGAAATAGAGAAAAGAAATAAATCTATTTTGCGAAAGAGGAAGTTGATGTTATTATCGAGGTTAAAGATTTTATCCCAATAAAATGTAGAATAAACCATAATTTTTGGTTTAGATAAAAAGTAGGAGTGGAGCATCGATTTTTTATCTTTTTGGAACCATTCTTGCATGCGATATTTGGCTTTTAGAGCATCATATTCTAGTAAGTAGTAAACTTTATGATGGTCTCTTGGGGTATCAGCTTTTAAATAATATTGCATTTCTTGGGACATTTTATTATCAACATTAGAAATATAGTCTAGTTCTTCATCAGAGGGATAGCCATATCCTTGGTAGGTACCTAAGAGAAGAGGATTACCCATACCATAGGTTAGAGGGATAAAACGGTGGAAAAGTTTATAATTACGGTATATCCAGGGTGTTAGTACGAGTAAGAGAATACAGCCAGCGATTAAACCTTTTTTTATAAGGTCTTTAAAACTATATTTATCAAGAAGAAGAACAACAGCTAAACATAGGGGATAAAGGCTAATTGTAGGTCGCATGAAAAGACAGATAATATACCAAAGAATAATCATTAAATAAGATTTGGTATCTCTGTTTTTGATAAATCGGAAAGAATAGTAAATAAGTAAGAGGAAAGTTAGCATAAATGGGGTTTCAGTTAATATTAAATTATGCATCCAAAGAAAATCGGGAGCTAGAAGAAAAAGACAAGGGATGATGGCAAGATATTGATTGGTGGTGAAAAGACGGATAATTTTATATAAAACTAGTATACACATTATTCCCATTATTAGCCACATGATTTTTAAAGCAATTATTAAAAGACTCTTGGTACCAAAGAAGAGACAAAAAAAGGCTATTAAGAAAGTAAGACCAGGCATGATTTGTGCTGATAAGACTCCGTGCATTGTTATATGACCTGTTTTAAAGAAAGTTATACCACTCATAATGTAGCCTAAGTCATCACTGTTTAAATTATATTTATAGCCTAATTCTAATAAAGATAAAGATTGGATGATAGTGGCAATTACTAATAATATGACTATCATATAATTATCTTTAAGATAATTTTTAATTTTTGTTTTCATTTTTGGAAGCTTTCCTTTCTTTGTGTTTAAATAAAATGTCTGTTTTTAAAACAAGGAATAAAAGCATAATCATTAAAACGATGTATAGAGCTATTGCTTGTTTATTGTCACCGATGATATAAAATATAGAGACTGTAGAAAATAAAATGTTGATAAAATAAATAATTAGAATGGTTTTGCGAGTGCCGAATTTTAGTTTTAATAATTGATGGTGGAAATGTTCTTTATCAGGAGTGCCAATAGATTCGCCTTTTAAGAGACGACGAAATATCGCTAAGATAGTATCAAATATAGGAATTGCAAGAATAAGTAATGGGACAACGAGAGATGTTATAGTAGTCATTTTAAAGCCTAATAGAGCAATAACTGATATCATGAAGCCTAAGAAAAGACTACCAGAGTCACCCATGAATATTTTAGCTGGAGGGAAGTTATGGCCGAGAAAACCTAAAGTAGAGCCTAGCATAATAAGAGATAAAATGATATCTAGGCCACCGATTTTATTACCGATAAAGGCGATGATGGCAATAGTGGCAAAGTTAATAGAACTAATACCAGCGGCTAGTCCATCAAGCCCATCGATTAAGTTAATAGCATTTGTAATAGAAACAATAAATAAAACTGATAAAAGACAATTTATCCAGGTTGGAAAATTAAAATTTAAACCTAGGAACGTTATTTCATTAAAGTAAGTACTACCATAAAAGACAACAACACTGGCAGCTAATATTTGGAAGAAAAATTTGGTTTTAGCTTTGATTGGTTTTATATCATCAATAAAGCCTGTTAAAACTATAATAAAGGCACCAATTAAGACAGATAACATCTGAGTTGTAGGTTCGCCATATATCATATAACCAATTAAAAAGGCACCAAAAATAGCAAGGCCTCCACATCTAGGCATAGCAATCTTATGGACTTTTCGTTCGTTAGGTTCGTCGATAGCGCCCACATGAGTAGCAATTGCTTTAGCTAGAAATGTTAAAATATAGCTTGAGATAAGGGTTACTAATAATATTAAATATATTGAATATCCATTTACTTCCAAATTCACATTATCACCTATTCATTATCTTAATCATATCATAAAATATTAGAAAAAAAAAGAAATATTCTTTCTTTTATAGTTTGGTATTTTAAGTTTTTTCTACTCATTTTTTTGTTTTTTCTTGATTTTTTTTATTTTAAATAGAAATTTAACGTTATTATCGTAAAATCTTTTTAAGCGTTTAGGTTCTTTTAGAATGCGATAAAGCCATTCTATATTTAGTTTTTGAAATAATTTAGGGGCGCGCTTTTTGGTGCCACTTAAGACGTCAAAAGAACCCCCAACACCCATGAATATTCCTTTATTAAATTTGTTTAAATGTTTGTATATTAATTGTTCTTGCTTGGGAATACCAAGGGCGACTAGGCAAACATCGACTTCTTTTTTGGCTAAATTTTCAAAAAATTTATCTTTTTCCTCATCAGAAATATAACCGTTATTAGAGGCAACAATTTCAATATTTTTATATTCAGTGTTTATAACATGTTCTAATTTTATTAGAACTTCATTACTTGCACCTAATAAAGCTAATTTATAATGGTTAGCGTGACATATTTTTAAGAGTTCACTTGCTAGGTCAATACCAGTAATTCTTTCGGTGACATTATAATCGAGCATTTGGGCAGATTTTACGATACCAATGCCATCGGGAACTAAAATGGTATTTTTATCAAGAAGTAATTTGCTAAAGTCAGAGTTATTTTGACCGATAGTAAAAGTTTCAGGATTAGCAGTTACAATAAAGGTTTTTGTTTCTTTCTCAAGATTGTTTTTTAATATTTCATAAAAATCTTTGGCACTGCGATTATATAATTTATCAAAAAATTTTAGCATTTTGTCACTTCCTCTATAAATTTTAGCCAGCGTTCTCTAGTTTTTTCGTAAGAATAATTATTGGCGATTTTTGCAGCTTGTTGGCCGTATTGTTTTAGTCTTTCACGGTCATTTAGAAGATTAATTGTTTCCTTAGCCATTAGTTTTTTATCGCGATTTTTAATTAAAAGACCACTTTTATGGTTCTCGATGATTTCAGAGGCACCAGTAGCACTATCAAAGGCTAGAGCAGGAATACAACAGGCACCAGCTTCGATTAGAACAATGCCAAAAGATTCTTCATAAGAACACATAAGATAAAGGCTTGATTTGCTTAAAAGTTCGTTAATTTCAGGTTTGGTTTTAAAGCCATGAAGAGTGATGAACTTTTGGAGTTTTAAGTTATCAATTTTAGTTTTTAAATTCTCATATTCAGCCCCATCACCGATGATATGAAGTGAAACCTCAGAATCTTGTTCATGAATGAGAGCAAAAACATCGATTAAGTCAGAAAAACCTTTTTCGGGCGAGAGGCGACCAACAGAGATTAGGTTCTTGTTTTTTAGAGTTGATGGTTTAACTTTGCTGTTATCTAGACTATTGGGAATATGAATACATTTGGTGGTGGGTATTTCTTTTTCGTAAAAGTCAGTTAGTTCTTTTGAAACAGCGACTAAATAATTAATATTAGAACAGGCTTTTTTTAAGTTATTAATATATTTTGGGTCATTATTATGATGACGATGTTCTTCAGTGATAGTAATAGCTTTAGGGTTTACTTTATTTAAAATTTTAGTAATAGCAACACGACTAGAAATTATGATGTCTGAGTCACAGTTTTGAAGATATTTTTTCATTGTTTTATTTTTTAAGTAAAGAATTTTTAAACTAAGAAGTCCTTCTTTAAAACATTTTAGAAATTTTTTGGAATGGAGATAGGCTAGAAATTCTTTTTTATTGGGTTTTAGGTTAGTTAAATATGTAATTTTTACGTTGGGGTTAACTTGGAAAGCTGGTTTATCTAATACTTTATAGGTGATTACAAGTTCGACGTCATGTTTTGCACTTAGAATATTGGCTTGGGTAATTATTGATTGTTCGACACCGCCAAACCCGAGGTGTAAGCCTAAAATACTTATTTTTGACATTATTTATTCCCCGCTAGTTTGCGATAACGTTCTGCTTGTTTTTTAGTCTTGATGTTTAATTTTAAATTTTTGATAAGTTTATATTTGAGAGATTTTTTGTTGCCAAGCCAGGAGCCAACAAATATATGGATAGATACAGAGTCTTTAGATGGGTTACAAAGAATATTATCGGGATAAACAGCAATACCTGTGTCTAGTTCTTGATATGAGTTATTTTTAAGACAGTGGTAGTCATTAATAAGAATGTCGGAGACAGAGATAGTATTATTATTTTCAAAATTGAAGTTATAACTATCTAAATTGTCATAATAATCAAGCATTTTTTTAATAAAAGGATGATTTTTCTTGGCACCAAAAACCGCGGTGAAAGGATGGTCTTTATTTTCAAAGCCAACGAAAGCGTCATGGTGAAGAAATTTATCAAAGTTATCTAATATTAGAACATCAGTATCAAGATAAATTCCGCCCTCATGGTAAATGACATAAGCACGAATATAATCACTTACATAAGCCCATTTCTTAGCTTTATAAGCTGCTTTTATAAAGGGATGCCTTTCTAGATCAAAATTTTCTTCATTCCATTCAATTATTTCATAATTGCTTAGATGTTTGGACCATGTACGCATACATTTTTGAATGTCTTTGGGTTTGGGATTTCCTCCGACCCAAACATAATGGATTTTTTTAGGTATTTTAGTTTCTTTCATAGTGCCTCCTATTTTATTTTGATATCTATAAAAGGATAGATACATAAAAATTTGGTAACAATTGTTATCGTTTCTTTATCTTTCTCATTTTGGACAATTATGGTGCGAAAACCTTGGGCCATTTCGGTTAAAATTTGATTGTAAATAGGAGATATATTATTACTTAACATATCTTTGTTAAATTTACGCATATCTTTGCCATAATAAATAAAATCTTGAGGAGAAATAGAAGTAATTTTTATTTCTCTTTGATTATAATTTTGATAAAATTTAATGAGATTATTTAAAAAGAGATATTTCGTCGTAACTTCTTCGTTCGTAAAACGTTTAGAAATAATAAATGGGATGATGTTAGCGATATCAGGTGATTGTTTTTCCTGATAAAATGGTCTATAAGTTAAATGCAACTTATTTAAGAGGCGAAATATATTATATTGAAGACGATAACAAGGAAGGTGATAATATTTTAAAAGATTAACTGCGGTTCTTAATTCGCCATTTATAACATTTAGTTTACCTATCTCATTATTAATATAGTTTCCATCAAAGACACGATACTTGATTATAGGAAAATTTACAGTTTGGACATTGAGCATTTTTACTTTCTCGTTATAAGAAAGCCAAAAAGGCATATTCCAGGTGAGATAATTTTCTTTAATATATTTCATAAAAATGGGATAGGGAGCAACAAAAGTATCAGCATATAAATTGCGACCAAGCCAGAGACATTGTAAAGGGGGTATCCAACTTTTAATGTGGTATTTTTTGGTTTTTTGATAGCCTTTAGGATTACCAAGTTCATCGATTAGAGGGAGATTAGCGATGATGGCATCTGCTTTGTTATCTGAAAAATAGTTGTTGATAGTCTCTAGAGTTGTAGAACTCGCTAATAAGTCGTCTGAGTGTAATATAAGGATATAACTATCTTCTGAGATATATTTTGAAACATTTAAAATGGCATTTAGTTGGTCAGCGTTTTCTTCATAATAATATTTTATTTCTTTTTTAGGATTTTTTTTAATTATATCTTGGACTATTTTTTCGGTGTTATCGGTTGAGCCATCGTTAGAAATAATTAATTCCCAATTAGTATAAGTTTGATTTAAGACACTGGATATGGTTTCTTTAATGGTTGATGCGTCATTATAGGTTGGTGTGATAATGCTAAATTTCATCGTTATCACCTCTTTTATTTTCGCTTAATAACTTGGGATTTAAAATAGTACATATATATATTTCATATAAGACTAATAAAGAAGACACGGCTGGCGAGCCAATGATATGCCCGGCGAGAAAACTAATGCCAATCATTAATACATAAATAAAGGTGGCAAAGATGAGGTTTGGTTTAAAATGAAATATTTTGTTTTTAATGCTTTTAATAAGTTCATAGAATATGAAGAGGTAAGGCATAAATAAAAGAATAAAGCCTACAATTCCATAGTGGTAGAATATATCTAAAAAGTCCATTTCAATAACAAACATTTCTTGTTTTTCCAGGTCGTAAAAACCAACGCCAAATAATTTAGCAGGGATTTTACTTTGGACATATATTTTGTTGATGTCGATAACTTTATGGTTGCGATTACTAAGAATGATTGAGAGAAAATCAGTGTTAGGATTGGTGGTACTGGGATTAGTAGTAGGAGAATTATTCTCTTTTAAACATTCTTTCATACTAATGCCAGCATTGTAACATTCAAGGCGACGATAGATATTTTTGCCGAATGCAGAATAGAAGATAATAAAAATTATTAAACTAAGAAGAATAGTAAGTTTGTTTAAAATTTTTTTCTTTTGGAAACAATAAATAATAAAATAAACGAAGATGATTAAACCGAGGCCTAGGCTACTTACTTTAGTAGAAATGGCAAGAATGCAAAAAATGCTTAGTGTTGATAGGAGAAGATATAATTTTTTATGTTCGTCTAATAATTTAAAGAGAACGGGGAACATCATTAAAAGAATGGGGCCAAGTTCGTTTGCTGCATAGAACCAGCCAGAAAAACCAGTCGCATCAGTCACGTAAGCGTTAAAACTAGATTTAGTTATGATAGGAATAAGCATAAAAATGATGTAGAATATTAAATTTGAGAAAATTATTTTATGCCAGGTTTTGGAATTTTGGGGCTCTTCATCAAAGAGATTTAAAAGGCCAAAAAACAAAATTGGATAATATAAAAATTTGAAAAGATAACTACATTCATTAAATAAGATTGTTAGATTAAAATAATTAGGTTTAGTTAAAAGATAAATTAAACAAAACATAAAAAGGGAGAGATAATAAATAAGAGTTGGCTTTTTATATTTAGACTTAGACATAAAAAAGATATATATTACAAGAAAAAGCAATAATATAACTCTAATTGCAACGCCAATTGTTATAGGAAAAATATTATATCTAGTCATAAGACCTGTTAAGAGATTTATAAGGGGAAAAATTACATATAATAGCTCAATACTTTTTGTCTTCTTCATTACTTTGCTCCTTTATTTTCATAATAATTTTATCATAATTTAAAATTTTCAACAATATTATTCTGTATATTTGCCTTTAACTTTTATAAAATCTATAAGTCTAGTAACTAAATTGCGGTATGGTTTAAAGATTGCATAGAAGATAATAAAGATAAGAATAAAGGTTATCAAGCCATATATTAAAACATAAGTGATGAAAGATGGGATGTTATTGATAGTTATAATAGGAAGACTTAAGAGGTAACTTATAGCGATAGTGGAAGCAATAGCGATAAAATAGGTTAAGAAATAAGATATAGGCTTTTCCTTAAAAATATTTTGGTAGATGTATATAGCATTTTGGATAAAGGAGGTTAGAAAATATGAGGCAAAAGTACCAAGAAGAACTCCAACCATGCCATATTTATGGACTAATATTAAGGATATAGCAAGATTTAAGATAGCTTCACAGATAGTAGCTTTTTTTGTTTCTTTAAATAAACCTTTACTATTAATAATAATAGTGATAGAACGCATGGCAATAGTTTGGAAAGTTATAGCACAGAATAAAATGAGAGTAAGAGTAGAGACGAGGTATTTTTCACCAACCCATAGTTTAATTAAAGGGTTCAAAAATATTGTAAACATAACAGTGATGATAGAGGCAAGAAATAAGAAAGAAATATTTAATTCTTTAAAGACATTAAAAGATTTGGTAGTATTCTTGGTATCTTTACATAAAACATTAGCATAACTAGGAGTAATCGCACTAGCGATAATATAAATAGTATCTGTAACAAATTTGGTGATATAGCTATAAGATGTGTAGATGATAACACTAAGAGGATTTATAAAAGTAGAGATAAGAATAATATCGGTATTAGAATTGAGTAACCCGGAAATTCTTTGATAGATTAAGTCTTTAGTTCCTTTTAAGTGAGATTTATTAAAGGCGTATTTATTATTTAGCCATGGATATATTTTTTTTACTTTGCTATTGATGTATAAGTCTATCACGATAGTTAGGAAGATGCCAGGAATAAGTATAAGTAAGTAATTTACATGACATAAAACCAATATCATTTCAATAATAGTTTCTAAAATTTTAGTTCCTTTTACTAAATGATTTATTTTATAACTTTTTTGGTCAGCGTCTATGATGTTACGGGGAGCGATAAAAAAGTAATCGACAACGTTACGAATGATGAAAATAATAAATATTAATTGAATATAGAGGGATGAGACATGGGCTTTAGTTAGAAATTGGACAAAAAAGCTGACAATAAAAGCTATTAAAAACATAAAAAGGCCAATATAAAAATAGAATTTTTTGGAAGTGCTATATATTTTGTTTATTTGTTCATGGTCGTTTTTAGCGAATGCTTGGTATAATTTTTGATTTAAAATAACACTGAAGCCAATATCAGCGATAGCTATGTAGCTAAAGATTTGATAGAATAACTGGTTTAGAGAATAAATATCATTACTTAAACCATTTATAAAGACTTTAACTTTTAAAAAGCCTAATAAACCGATGATAATATTAAATATTGTAACTGATATAATATTTTTTAGGGAATTTTTTGTTCTCATTTTATCTACTCCATACTTATTTATATTATATCAAGAATAGATATAAAATTAAACATTTTCTTAAAAAATTAAAAAGCACACTTGGTGCTTAACGAAAGTATCTTATAAAATTATAGGGAAGGGTTGCAATATTAATAACGAGAAAGATAGTTAAATATTCTTTGTTTTCGTCATAAGGTTCTATTAGTTTGTCTTCTTTAACGATAAGAGATAAGTCTTCTAATTTTTCAACAGTTTTTGATAGAAATTCGATGATTAAAAATTCGACTATGAAAGCTAAAATAAAGAGAATTAAACCAAACATGATAACTTTCTCATTATTTAGGCAAGAACCTAAGATAATCATAAGATAAGAGGCTAATATTAAAAAAGAAGAAAAACGATGGCCTTTTATTAGTTTATGTCTTTTAGGGTTGGTATCAAGAGCAGTGTTTGCAGCGATAACTCCAGCATAGAGATTAGTGCCATCAAAAACTTCAGGTGATAACTTGATTACATTACGTTCAACATTATAGTGGTCTAAGAATTTGCCACTTTTTTTGATAATATGGGGTTCGTTTTCAGTATATTTGGAAGAAATATGACGGGCGATTTCAAAGCCAGATAATTTAGTTTCATTTTCAGTATCTTTTAAGTCTTTGTAAAAGGCAAAAACGACGACATGCATGATAGCAATAAAGAGAAGAATTAAGAAAAAGATTATTTCAATTACAAGAGTCATCTAGATTACCTCATAAATAGTGCCCTCGCGGGTGTCTTTTAGAATTATACCAAGATGTTCTAAGTCCTTTCTAATTTGGTCGGCTTCAGCGTAATTTTTATTTTGTTTGGCAATATTTCTTTTTTCAATCATTTCGTTAACGTAGGTTACATCAATTTCTTTTTCTTCCTTTTTAGTTAAGTCGAGGGATAAAACTTGGTCAAAATATTTGATTATTTCTTTTTTAGTAGTATCATTAGTATTATTTTTTAAGACTTCATAAATTAAAGTTAGGGCATTAGCAGTATTTAAGTCATCACTTAGAGTCTCTTTAAACTTTGTGATAAAGTCATCTTTAATAGTATTGTCAATGGGTTCGTTATCGCTTAGATTTTGGACCTTATTTCTTAATTTTTTATAGGCATTTTTGGCACTGGCAAGAGAGTCAAAAGTGAATGTTAGTTGTTTTCGATAGTGGCTTTGAAGAACCATAAAACGATAGCTTAAAGGGTTATAGCCTTCTTCTTCTAAATAAGAAATGGTAAGAGTTTGGCCTTTAGATTTACTCATTTTACCAGAGGCATCATTTAGATGTTCGCCATGGACCCAATACTTGCACCATTTATGACCGATATAACTCTCAGATTGGGCTATTTCATTAGTGTGATGGGGAAAAATGTTATCCACACCACCACAATGGATATCTAAGTATTCGCCTAAGTGTTTTAGAGAAATACCAGTACATTCGATATGCCAGCCAGGATAACCAACGCCCCAAGGACTATTCCATTTTAGTTCTTGGTCGTCAAATTTAGATTTCGTAAACCATAAAACAAAGTCGGTTTTATTTTTTTTGTTAGTGTCTTCTTCAACGGTATCACGAACACCAGATAATAATTCTTCGCCGACATGATTAGTTAGGCGATAGTAATTATCAAGTTTAGAAGTGTCAAAATAGATGTTACCCCCAGCGCTATAAGCATAGCCGTCAGTGATTAGTTTACTGATTATCTTAATATATTCGGAAATGTTTTCGGTGGCAGGACTTATAATGTCAGGTTTTTTGATGTTTAGTTTAGCAGTATCGTTAAAGAAAGCATCAGTATAATACTTAGCAATTTCTAAGACACCCTTATTCTCTTTTTTAGCACTCTTAACCATTTTATCTTCGCCAGTGTCGGCATCACTACTTAAATGCCCCACATCTGTTATATTCATAACGCGTGTTACTTTATAGTCTAAGAGTCTTAAAGTTTTTTCTAAGACATCCTCCATAATGTAAGTTCGCAAATTGCCAATGTGAGCATAGCTGTAAACTGTAGGACCACAGGTGTACATGTTAACGACATTATCTTTCCAGGGGATAAATTCCTCGATTTTTTTGTTTTCAGTGTTATATAATTTCATAATACCACCCTTTCTTATTTATATTATATTATAAAGTTTTCAAAAAGGAAAGAGGAAGTTTTAGGGCGGGAAAATGAGAGGGTTTTACGAGGCTTAAAGAGGTATGTTTTTGTGATTTTGGGTTAAACTATCAAAGATGAAATATGAAGAAATATAGTATATGGTTAGATGGGGATAAGCCTCATGAATGTAAGATGTTAGATAAAGATATTGATGTTGATGTTTTAATTATTGGGGGTGGAATGGCTGGATTAGCAACACTTTATCATTTAAAAGACTCTAATCTTAAAACGGTTTTAGTTGAGAGAAATATTTGTGGTTATGGCGTCACGGCTAGAAGTACGGCTAAAATTACGTATTTACAGGAGAAAATATATCATAATATTAGAAAATATGTTAGTTATGAGGTGGCATCACAATATTTGAAAAGTCAGGTGTATGCGACGAAATTAGTGAAAAGAATTGTTGATAAAGAAAAGATTGATTGTAATTTGCAGAAAGTTAAGTCTTATATTTTTACTGAAAAAGAGAATAGTAAGATATTGGAGGATGAAAGAGAATTTTTAAAAGAGAATGGGATAAAGAACACGATAAGAGAAGATTTTAAACTTAATAATAGAATAGTTCAAGCTTTAGAAGTTGATGATACCTATGTTTTTCATCCTTTAAAATATATTAATCATTTAAAAGGAATGTTT
>CANOGG010000006.1 GCA_947565485.1 uncultured Mycoplasma sp.
CACCTTTTGCCGCTTTATTAATTAACTTCCATTTCTCATCATACAAAAAATTAACATACATCCCCAAATCCCCTGGAAGTCTAATCGCATCCTCTTGCACCAATTCATGACTAAGTTTTATTTTTATTCTCTTCTCATTAAAGCCTACAACCTCTCCAATCTTTACTCCCTGATGATTAGACGAATTTAAACTAATAAAATCTTTATCTTTCTCACCCCACAAATACCCTTTTGTAAAATCTCTATTATACAAACTCTTTAAATTAAATATTTCTTTCTCGCTTAAAACATAATCTTGTTTATCTAAGAGTTTTCGATACATTCTTGTAACATAACCCACATACTCTGGACTCTTCATTCGTCCCTCAATCTTAAAACTAATCGCCTGACATTCTTTAAGTGCTTTTATATACGCCGTACTATTAAACTCTTTGGGACTAAGCAAATACTTATCTCTAATAACCACTTTCTCTTTCTCTACTAAATTATAAGGCAAGCGACATAACCCTGCACACTCCCCTCTATTTCCACTCCTCTTATAAAGCCCACTGCTAAAAAGACATTGTCCTGAATAAGAAATACAAAGTGCCCCATGAATAAATATCTCTAACTCCATATCTGTTTCTAAACTATTTACTTTCTCTATTCCCATCTCTCTTGCAAGTACAACTCTCTTAACTCCAAGACGTTCTAAAAACTTAATCTGTTCTATATTATGTGTATGCGCCTGTGTTGAAGCATGAATCACCATCTCTGGTATATAATCATGCACTAATTTCATAAGTCCTATATCCTGAACGATTATCGCATCTACTCCAATCGTATATAAAAATGCAACATAATTTAAACACTCCTCTAACTCTGACTCAAAAATAACCGTATTTACTGCAACGTATACTAAAACTCCATATAAATGCGCAAAATCTACTTCCTCTTTTAATTCCTCATTCGTAAAATTCTTCGCATAAGCTCGTGCCCCAAACTTATTACCTGCTAAATAAACCGCATCTGCCCCATTAAAAACCGCCTGATAAAGACATTCTTTGTTCCCTACTGGCGCCAGTAACTCTTTCTTCATATTCCATCACCATCTACTCCCATTATAAAATAAAGTCTCTCAAATTGCAAATCTTCTCAAAATAAAAAAACAACCAAAGTTATTCTTTTATTCCATTATATTCCCTACATTTCTCTTCCAAAATTTTAAAATTGCAACATCTTTTTGCAATATTAACATCCAACGTCCCATCAACATATTTTTCATATAATTTTTTTGACCTTCCAAATAATTTTTCACTATTACGATTTAACCAAAATAATTGCTCTTTCAAAAGTTTAAAATATTTTTCTTCCCTTTTATCGTTGCAATCTTTATCTAAATTAATTATTATTATGTTGTTTTTTGTTACAGGTAACATATTATTAAAATTTATAGCACCTAATTTGCCATCTTTTAACTTTAAAATATCCAATTTTGATTTAATCTTTAAATGTTTTGGTTTAGGACTTGAAATAGGCGCAAAATACATACAATCATTAACCATAAATAAAACTCCCACAAAAGGTCTTGTCTTCTTTTTGCCATAATTAAAAGGAACCCTTTCATCAAACTCTCTCAAATAATCACAATAATCTGCATCTAATCTAACTATCATCAATGATTCAACCATAACCACACCACCCTATCTAAATAAAACTAGAGTTTGCTCTCTAGTCTCTTTTTTCAGTTCCTCTTATGGTGGGAATCACCGCTTTATTAAGTTCCTCTTATGGTGGGAATCACCGCTTTATTAAGTTCCTCTCATAGTGGGAATCACTAGCTTTTTTAATCGCTATCAATAAATAGCTTTATTATTATATGCACTTAAATAAAAAAATAATTACTTAAGTACCTATAATATACCTCATTTTAACTAAAAAGTCAAATTTTTCTTTCAAAAACTATAATTCTCTTAATTTCTGAAATAACCTCGACCTTGTAAACTCTTTTACAGCCTCTGTATCTTCTCTATCTCGTATTGCTCCGAGTTCTCTATTTAACACATCACTAATCGTAGGAAACACTTCTACCAAATTATCATAATAATGATAAACCAAAGACTCACCATTATTTTTAACAAAATCCATCGTTTGTTCTTTTATTTTAACCAGTATCCCCATCTCATCATCTAAAATTGTCGCATTCATTAGTCTATTACTTCTCCTACACTCCGAAGGATTAAGATCATTTATAACATATTTACCCATCTCATCAACATTTACAACTATTCTAAAACCATACTTCGAAATAGCTTCATTTTCCTGATAAGCAAAATTCATCTCTTGCAACATTTCTCTAAATTCTTTACCATTCTTAGAACTAACCAAGGTAAACTCTAAAAAATTTCCATCTATTTTTCTAAGACCACCTAAAAGTATAAAATAAATTCCTTTTATCCTCTCATCTTTCTTAAAATGTAAGACTAATCTTGCTAGCTCCTTACATAATTCTTCTCTTTGTTCCACGGTAATATTTACTATTTTCATATTCTCCTCCTAAAAATTTTTTTCACTAAAAAATATCATATCATAATTAATATCTTATAACAAGCCCTAACTTTCCACCAATTCCTCTATCTCTTCTCTATTTCCTAGCTCTTTCACATCAACTCTATTTATCGAATCAAATCTTTTTGTAATCTTCTCACTGGTTGTATTAAGTTCTTCCACACTCTTTGAAACTGATGATATATTTCTTGCCAGCTTATCCCATCTCTCACGGTATCTCTCAAACTCCAACGCTAACTTATTAAGCTCACTTTGAATAACTTTCGCATACTTATCTCTCTCCATCTTCTTCAAAATCATCTCAATTACTGTAAGTGTCGACATAAGCGTTGTGGGACTAGTTATCCATACTTTCTTACTATAAGCATAACTCAAAATATCCGCATGATGGGCATTAACCTCCGCAAAAATAGCCTCCGCCGGTAAAAACAAAATAGCCTCACTCGCTGTCTCACCGGGAATAATATATTTTGAACTTATCGCCTCAATATGTTTTCTAAAATCACTCTTAAACTGTCTCTCTGCTAAAGCTCTCTCACTACTACTAAGATTTCTATCCACCATCCGCTCATAATTTTCTAACGGAAACTTCGAATCTATCGCAATTGTTCCAAGAGGACTTGGCGCATAGAGTAACACATCAGCAATATAACCATTACTCATCTTATGTTGAATATCATAAATTCCTTTATTCGCACTCCCAAAAACATTCTCTAAAATATAATTAAGATTAACCTCTCCATATATTCCTCTTGTTTTCTTATCTGTTAAAATTCCTTGCAACGAAACTATGTCTTCTCCAAGACCATCTATCTTCTTTTGTGCTTCATCTATCTTTGATAATCTCTCTAGTACATTTGCAAAAGTCTTATTCGTCTTCTCTAAACTCTCATCTAATCTCTCTGTCACCATTCTATTAATATCCATTAATCTTCTTTCTAGCTTTATATCTAATGCCTCAAAATCTTTTCTAAGCGCTCCCGAAAAACCCATTTGAAACTCGCCTAATTCCTTTACTAAACGAACCTCTAACTCTCTAACACTTGTCCCTAAAGACTTATCTCTTCCTTGTCTTAATAAAACTATAATGAGTAAAACCAATACTCCAGCAAATAATCCCACAATTACATATTCCATAACTAAACCTCTATTCTATCTTAAACTTGCTATTTATAACCCGACTAACGACATACGCGACTCCAAGCATAACGATGACTCTAATTAAATATATCGGGTTCTTCAAACTCTCTACTAAGCTAACTCCCACAAAGCCCCAAAAATAAACCAAAAATACTTTTCCCAAAAGAAGAGCCAAAACAAACTTCTTATACCCCATATCTGCCAAACCACAAATTATATTAACTAAAAAAGCCGGTGTAAAAGGAATTGCAATAATCGTAACAAGCGAATCAAACCTCAAATTAGCTACTTTTTTTAAAGTTTTCTTACTAATAGTCCCTTTTTCTTTAAGTCTACGATATAAGAAAGTTGACACCTTTTTCTTAAACAACAAATAAGATATAAAACAACCCACACATGTAAAAAACCACGATATCAAAAAACCTAAAACATTCCCAAAAGCAAGAAAATTAAGTGTGATAAAAACAAACAGAGGCAGTATTGGCACACAAGATTCAATCACAATGCAAAAACAACCCACAATCGGGCCCCATATTCCCATACTCTGTATCGTTGTATCAATAAATGTATCTATCATTTCAAACATAACAATCACTAAATATATTATAATATATTTTGAGCTAAAATACACATAAGTTTGTTTGATATTTAAAAAACTTGACAAATTATTTCATCAAATAATTAATAAGTACTGGTGCAAGTATTATAAGTAACATTATCGGCACAAAAAACACCACACTAATAATACTAACTTTCATCGGTAATTTATTAATCTCTGCTTTTATATCTAACATCTGTTTATTCCGTAAATATTCTATCTGATTATACATCGAAGAAGTTATACTATTACCAAAAGTATTAGACCCAATCATATTAAGAATCGCATTATTAATCGTATCACTCGGTATTCTCTTCTTCATCGCTTTTAAACTCTCATTTAAACTCTTCCCATATTCTATTTCTTCTAGCGTTTTCTTAAACTCTAAAGCAATCTCTGAATCTATATTACTAACTGTCAAACTAAGTGCTCTCTTTAAATTTCTTCCTCCCTCTAAAGTAAGCGTCAAAACCTCAAAAAAGAACAATGCCTCTTTCTCAAGCGTCTTAACCCTTTTCTTAATCTGCCAATCAAGCACTAAATACTCCATCAACCAATAAGTGCCTATAGCCAAAAATGGTGCCACTAAAAGTCCATACTTAAACCACACACAACTAACCAAAAATACCCCTATAACTAAAAATATTCTAAGAACCAAAAATTCACTAACTCCGATACTTTCTCTCACTCCAAAATAATTTATCTTATTCTGAATTCTCATCACTGTCCCTCGAGGTACAATCTTCAAAATTACACTATCCATTTATATTTGCACCTCCAACACTTTCCTAATAACTAAAATATACAAAATATACAAAAGTCCTATTAAAATTAATGTTATAATCCCTAAAGGTGTCGTCAAGAACACTGTAAAATAATTAGGATTAAGTACTAGTATGATTAACCCAAAGACAAAAGGCAACACCGCTAGCATCTTAAACACCAAACTACTAGATGCTGTTAAACTCTTTAGCTCATTTTTAAGATTTTTCTTATCAAAAATCGACTTTTCAATCATTGAAAATACTTTAATTATATCGCCTCCTGTTTTATTAAGAAGCGTTAAAGACGAAGTAATATACTTTGCATCTTCAAGTCTTACTCTCTGATAAAACCTATTAAACACAACATCTAAGCTAAGACCATATGTAATATCTAAATATATCTTTTTAAACTCATCTTGAACTGGCCCCTCTAACTGCTCATTCACACATTCTATCGCCTGCATTATATTTCGCCCACTCTTAAATGCATTATTCATAATAATAATCGCATTCAATAAATCATCTTCTATCCTCTTTCTCTTATGATAATACTTAATATTAAGATAAATATCAGGCAAGAAAAACAACACTCCCATAACTATAATATAAATAATGAAATCTATCTTTAAACCCTTTAATATACTCGTTCCTAAAAGTAATACCCCCCCACTTATCGCAAGTAGTACTTTTCCTGAAACATAATCAAGTCCTACTTTTTTATTTCTCTCTTCATAAACAATAAACTTACTATATTTATCTCCATACTTACTAAAGACCACTGACTTATTAAGTATCTTTGTCATCTTCTGAATTACAACCCAAACTATTCCATATATTCTATCTACCAAAGAAACAGCATCTTGCGTCTTAGTCGCTATCGCATATCTCCCAAGTCTATTCTCTAACTTATAACCATGCCTAAGACGAAGTAAAATAAATATTACTCCACATACTATCACAATTAACAATATTTGAAAATAACTAACTCCGTCCATTATCAATCCCTCTATTTTTCTTTAGGCTTTAACCCTTCATACTTTCCCTCATAATACAAAACTTGCTTATCACTCTTCTGATTTTTTAATTTTTTACTCTTCTCTATTTCTTTTACTGTTTTCTTCTTCTCATTCTTTTCTGGAAAAAATATATCATCAACATCACTAATACCCTGGGCTCTTATCTTATTATATACCCTAGGTACTCCTGGAAACAAAATAAACTCCCCATCTACCTCATTATTATCTGTTAACCCCTTTTGTTTAAAAGCAAATATCTCTTTTAAAACTATTTCGGTATCTCTAATCTCCTCAATTTCTGAAATACTAGTTACTTTTCTTCTCCCATCACTCATTCGCTCAATATTTATTACCAAATCTATTGCCCCTCTAATATACTCTCGAACCGCTTTAATAGGAATATCAAAACCACCCATTAAAACCATAGTCTCAAGCCGATTAAGCGCATCATGAACTCCATTAGCATGGAGTGTTGTAAGTGACCCATCATGTCCTGTGTTCATCGCTTGTAACATATCAAAAGCTTCTTTGCCTCTAACTTCACCCACAATTATTCTATCAGGTCGCATTCTAAGGGAATTAATAACCAAATCTCGAATTGTAATTTCCGCATCATTATCATAATTAGTCGCTCTAGTTTCCAAAGATATCACATGACTCTGATTAAGCCTCAACTCCGCAGCATCTTCAATTGTAATTATTCGCTCATTATCGCCAATAAAGCCACTTAAAACATTAAGTAAAGTTGTCTTCCCACTTCCTGTTCCACCACAAATAATCATATTGCACTTACCTCTAACCGCCGCATCTAAAAATCTTGCCATATAAGGAGTAAGTGACCCCACTCTTATAAGCTCATCAATATTCGACATCGAATCTTTAAACTTTCTAATCGTTATCACTGGTCCCTTTGTTGAAAGTGGTGGAATAACCGCATTTATTCTGGAACCATCAAGCAACCTTGAATCAACCATCGGATTACTTGCATCAATCGTTCTTCCAAGAGGACTTATAAGCCGCGAAATAGTCCTAATAATATGCTCATCATTAATAAAGGACACACTCTCATCTTTAACTAACACTCCATCAATCTCAATATAAATCTCATCTGGCGAATTTACCATAATCTCTGTAATATTCTTACTATTAAGTAACTCTGTTATCGGTCCATATCCATTAATCTCATTATCAATTAAATTAAATAAATGTCCTCTCTCTAAATTAGACAAATCATAACCCTCTATTGTCTTATCTATTATCTGATTAATCCATTCGTTCATTGATGTATCCATAGGCATTTCATTATCAATCAAGTTTTCTACTATCTCTGTCCTAAGCTTATCTAACAATTTCTTATCTTTAAATATCTCATAATCACTTAAAATATTCTGTTTTCTTGGTTCAAACTTAATATCAAAAGCATCTTTTAACGACTTTCTCAAAACAAAACTACCTCCTTTCTTTTATAATCATATCTGTGGCTATTTGCATCATTGTCGTATAGTCTTTCGCAAATAAAGATGGTGCTTTCTTATCCAGCGTAATAATTGTCCCATTCATCGTAAACTTATCAATATTTTTTATATAAAAATCTTTCGTTAATACATAATCAACATTCGACTTAATAACATTCTTAATATCATACAAGCTAAAATACTTTTTAAAAGGTAAAATACTCTCATTTAACACCACTTTATAATTTTTAAAATCGACATCATCAAGTATTGCCACCAAACTTCGCATATTCTTTAAATCTAAGGGGTCATTCGTCATAAGAAGCAATAACTTATCTACTAAATCCATCGTCATAATATTAAAATCATTCAAAATATGCGGTGTATCAATTAAAACCACATCATAATTAAATACGGCCTTATCAAGAATTAATTCTACATACTTCGAATCTATCTTTCCTGCCTGTCTAGGGTCTTTCGGACTTGGTAATACATCAATAAAATCATCATATTTTGCCACATAATTCTTAAAATCTTTAAACCGATTATTATTTACATCATAAGCAAAGTTATAAATGCTATTATGCTGCTCTATGTTTAAGGAAGCTGCAACTCCACCACTAGCCAAATTAAAATCTATAATCAAAACTCTCTTCTCCAGTATTTCATATACCCCTGCTAAATTAATCACAAAACTAGTCTTCCCCACTCCCCCTTTAGCCGAGGTCACACAAATCGATACTCCTTTATTATTCATTATCTTCACCCACAGTCCTCTAAAATTAATTTACCCCCATTTTTATACGCTTTTATATCTAACTTTACTCTAAAATCTTTAAAACCAATAACTCCTCCTAAAAAGCTATCTACTTTTATTTCATTCTTAACCCTTAAAACTCCATCAGTATTATAAACTTCAAGCTTATCTACTGCAACTTCATTCTTAACTAACAAAGTTCTTATCTCTTCTTCATAATCTTGCTTATCATCTTGCCATACTGAAGAAATAACCATCTTCGTCACTTCCCTCATTTTATGACTCTTTAATCTTACCATCCCTATATCTATCACATATACTCCAATTATGAGTATCAAAGGAATAATAATAATAAATAAAACAAGTGTCTGCCCCTTTCTATCAAGTATCATTTTGTATACTCCTCTTTGTCTCTAAACTATAAGGATTACCCAAAACAAGGTTAAGCCCCGGTGTCATTATATCAATTTTCTTAACTAATTTAAAATTAATATACTCACCATCTTTTTCCACTAAAAACTCAATTTTCTCGCTATTTAGTTCCAATTTTTTGTCAATCTCTTCCTGAGTTTTTCCCGTCTTATACATTTCCACAACTTCACTTATCTTACTCTCCAAATTAATATTTGCACTTATAATCTTACCCATATCTCCAATTCCTAACATCAACATCAAAAAAATCGGTAAAATAATGATAAACTCCACAAGTGCTTGACCACTTTTATTCATACTTACTAATCAATCCCTTTTAATCACTAACTTCCTTTTTTTCTTCCTTATCTTTCTTTTTATCACCACTACAATAGCCACTACCTCGCTTTTCTCCCGGAATATATTCCTCTCCCACTAAACTACACGAGGTCTTCGTTATTGCATCTTTCAAATAACCTCCAAAATAATTAACAATTGCTATCGCAATCACACTGATTAATGCAATAATGAGAATATATTCCACTAAAGCTTGGCCGCGTCTATTCATAATATCCACCCTTATCATAATTAATGATATAATAAATTCACTAAAAAGTAAAGAATTTATCATAATTTTCCCCAATTTATGATAAAATTATTTTAGGTGACTAATATGTATCTTTATACTAACAACACTAAATATGAAATAATAATTGCAAAAAGCTTCCACCAAAGACTTAACGGTTTAATGGGCAAAAAAAATATTAATTTTGGCATGCTCTTCCCCCACTGCAACTCTATTCATACCTACTTTATGAAAGAAAATATCGATATAATTGGTTTAAACGAAAATAACGAAGTTATCTATAAATACGAAAATCTCAACCAAAACCGCATAATCAAAATTAAAAACAGTTCTAAAAAAACTAGTATTTTAGAACTACCCGCTAACAGTACTAAAAAAATAAAAATTGGAACAATCCTAATTTTTAACAAAGATTAATTTATTATTTAGATTACCTACTTTTATCTCATAATAATTATTCTAACATATCAACATCTTTTGCAATTTCATTTTCGATATATTCTAAATTTTTAAATGACTTATTATTCTTTAACAACTCCATCTGTTTTTTAGCAATACTATTTAATCTAACAAGCCTATCACTTTGTGGTATTTTTATTTCTATTAATTCAGCATTTATATTCTCGAGATTATTTAATATAACTAAACGCAATAAATCAATATAATCTCTAATATTCCCTTTATCATTTAACTCTGGATTATTATCTCTCCACTCCTTTGCTGTCATACCAAATAAAGCAACATTTAACACATCTGCCTCTTCCACATACACATACTTCTTTTGCTCCTTCGTTAAAGTAGGAACAATAAAGTTTTTTATAGCATCAGTATGAACAATATAATTAGCTTTTGCTAAAACTCTATTTGCATGCCAATCAACTTTGTTTTGATAAGCTTCATTTTTCTTAAGTCTCTGAAACTCTTGTATTACATATAACTTAAATTCTGGAGATAGCCAACTTGCAAATCAGGGAAGCAATATCACTTCTAGCATAAGTACCACCATTATTACCAGATTTTGAAATTATACCAACAGCGTTTGTTTCTTTAATCCATTTTTGAGGAGACATGTAAAAACTGTTTTTACCTGCTTTACTTTCAAAGGTCTCGAATTCGTGACCTTTGAAAGATTCATTGTTAAGTTGCTCCCATAATCCCAATATGCAATAACATCACTATTCCTCATCCACACATAAATAGGAATTTTAGGTTCTTCTGGATTTGCATATCTTGCCAAATCTGTAAGCGAAATATATTCCTTTTTATTAATTCTTATAATGCTTATTTTTTGCTCATTTACTACTATTTCTGTTTTTATACTATCATTCATAACTTAACAGCCTTTCTATTTATTTAAAACAAAATAACTTTCTAACTTCAAAAATCATTTTTTCAATTCCAAAAAATTTTTTCAATAATGTTCATTTAAATTACCATCTTATCCCAATTATAAAGTAAAAATAATCTAATGAGAGACAAAAGAATAACCCAAAACGTTACTCTTTAAACTCAAAAATATAATCACAAATCTGAACCTCATCCCCTCTTTTAGCACCTAATTTCTCCAATTCTTCTTCTACACCCATTCCCTTAAGTTTTCTCGCAAATCTAAGCACAGCCTCATCTTCATCAAACCTCGTCATTTTAAATAGTTTCTCAAGTTCTCTTCCCTCTAAAAGCCACACATCACCATCTTTTGTAATTGTAAAGGGTCTTTCATTTTTAAATTTATAAATTACATGACTCTCTAATTCTTCCTCATCATACAATAATTCATCCTGTACCTGATCAAGAGTATTCGCAAGGCTTAACATAAGTCCATCAAAACCAACATTTGTAACCGAACTAAGTTCAATAATCTCTTTATCTGGATACACTTTTCTAAACTCTTCTAAATTTTCCTTTGCCCCCTCTAAATCCATTTTATTAGCAATAATAATCTCTTTTTTTCGTGCCAATTTCTCATTATATTTCTCTATTTCATCTCTAATAACTTTATAGTCATCAATTGGATTTCGGCCCTCACTCGCTCCCATATCTACAACATGTGCTAAAATCTTTGTTCTCATCGCATGACGCAAAAACTTATGTCCAAGTCCTACTCCAGTATGCGCTCCCTCAATTAAACCTGGCAAATCTGCCATCACAAAACTTCTTTCATCTTTTAACTTAACTACTCCTAAATTAGGCGATAACGTTGTAAAATGATAACTAGCAATTTTGGGCGTTGCTGCACTTATCTTCGATAAAATTGTTGACTTACCAACACTTGGAAGTCCCACCAAACCAATATCAGCAATCATTTTAAGTTCTATCTTTAACAACCGAATTTCTCCAGGTTCTCCAAGTTCGCTAAACTTTGGTGCCTTATCACTATGTGTTTTAAATGCCACATTTCCACGACCTCCCCGGCCTCCTTGTGCTACAACAACTCTATTATTGGCTCCTACCAAATCTGCCACTACTAAATTAGTGTCGGCATCTATAACCGTAGTCCCCTCTGGAACTTTCACTACCACATCAGTCGCATTAGCCCCATTTCTATTCGAACCTTTTCCATTCTCTCCTTTATCACCCTTAATAATTTTCATATATCTAAGGTCAATTAAAGTCCTAAGTCCCTTATCAACTTCAAATATAATGCTAGCACCCTTACCACCATTACCACCATCAGGACCTCCCATAGGAATATACTTTTCTCTTCTAAATGAAGTACAACCATCTCCCCCTTTACCTGCACAAACTTTAATTAATAACTCATCTACAAACATAATTAATCACCAAAACTATTCTAACACAAAAAAAGCAAAAAGTATTTACATTTATCAAAAAATATATTATCATTAATTTAAGCGAGACACTTACACTTAAGTGCTTGCCTTATGATGCAAACACCTTCCTAATGGATGGTGTTATTTTTTACCAAAACCCACCTATGATATCATGTTAATTTAAGTATAATTACAGCAAGAATGATAATTATTGCAAGTAGACAAAAGTCGAGAATATCTCTTTTTTTTATCATAGCAACCACCTCGCATTCTGTTCGAAATTAAAGTGGCAAACGACCAAAGCTTAATGCCCCGCCTAACTCTAAAATACCAAATTATTATCCTAGTGTCAATGATAAATTTTTTATATCTAATTATAAACAAAAAAGAGTTCAAAACCCTTTAATTCTCTTCTTTAACTTCTTCATCCTTTTTTTCATCATCTTCTATAATTGCTTCCTTTATCTTAACTTTTCCCAACTCTCTAACCAATTCTTTTTCCAACTTCTCTTCTTTAAAAGAATATTTATATTCTTCAAAACTAATACCATCTTTCGTTGTTTTCGATACTAACGCATAAATTTCATTTCCTACAACTTTAACCATTCTTTGATTATCATCATAAAAGAAATCTAATTCTTCATCTGTAAGTCCCACATAGTAATTAGCTTTATCATAAACTAACAAGCCTTTTTTTATTAACGTGTCCGCATTATTATCAAAAGCAAAAAACTTAACTTTTACATCATCGTAAAAATAACCAACTTCCAACGCTAAATATTCTTTATCATCATTCTTTATTGTTTTTATATTTTTTTCTGTAAGTAAAATATTTTTCTTAATATCATCTAAAGCCAACAAAGCCTTAAAATCACTTGTCTCTTGCGCGTCTAATCCTGTACCCAATACCTCATTCAAAATAGACTTTCCATCAAAATAGCCTACTAACAAAATACTTGCTTTACCCTCATTATCAAAAGAAACATTATATTCAAACTTTAACTTATGCTTCTGATTATTAAAAAACACATTATAAATTTCTGACAAACTATTACCATTCATATTTGAAGTAACTTTCTCCACATCTTTACTAACTTTCTTATCCACTTCTTCTCTAATCCCTTTTTGACTTAAAGTATATTTCGTAAAATAACCTATCGCAACCACTGCTCCAACAAACAAAATAAAACTTAAAAAATTAATTATCTTCCTTATCATAAAGCATACTCCCTTAATACTTCTATTATATCAATAATAATAAAAAAATAAAACAAAAAAATTGCCAATTTCTTAGCAATTTTATTTAAAAATATTAAATAACTTAGCTTTCCCTGCTCCACTACCATTAAGTCTCGAAAATCCAAGGGCAATAAGAAAGTCATCTAAAACTGGCTCATGTTCTTTCTTATCATCTAAATAAGGAATACTAAAAAATACCTTACTATTTGACTCATGTTCAAAATCACTTATATCTCTATCATTCAAAACACTTTTATTAAGAACAATCTTCTTATCTTTAAGTTTTAAAAATGCCTCTCTATCTTTTCTTATAAGCTTATTAAGTTTAATTAAACCAGGCTCTATCAAATAAATAACTTCATTACACAAATTACCCATTTTACAATCATTCAAATCGACCAAAATAACCTCCGCATCCGGATTATTGGCAATATTAAACGACAAATCAAGCGCCGAAGTAGACTTTAAAGACC
>CANOGG010000007.1 GCA_947565485.1 uncultured Mycoplasma sp.
ACAACTTAAAATTTCAGAAAATTTTTAAAACTTACACATTTTTCTTGACAACCCCTAATTTTGTAAAAAAAGATAACTAAATGGAAAAAGACAATTACATACTGATATCGTAATCGTCTTTTTCTTTGTCATTATCGTGATCTTTTGAATAAATATAATCATGTCTAATATCTTCTATTGTTTCATCACTAAATACTCCATGTTCATATAATTCTTTAGAAAAATACATATAATCTTCTCGATCTTTTTCTTTTCCAAAAATTCTTTTTTTGATAAAACTTACTAATTTACTAAATAAATTTTCAAAATAGTTAAGTGTTTGTTTTAACTTAGAATTTTCTTCTTTTAAATCATCTATTTCATTTTCCTGTTTATCAATCTTTTTTTCTAATGATTTTACTTTAATATTTAAAGCATCATTGTTTTCAGTTAGTATTTTAATCTTTTCTCTATTTTCTTGCAATTCAGAATCAACATTATTAAATGTTACTGATAATTTTTGCATTCTCTTATATTCATCATTTGTAGTATTTACTTGCTGAATAAATTTATCAATTTTATCTTTATCCTCTTGTTTTAAAACATATTTGTCTTTGCTAGTTAGAGTAGTCTTTAAATTATCTACTATTTCTTTGACTTCGTTAGAATTATTATCTAATTCTTTTGATTTTACATTTGCTTTTTTTAATCGTTCTTGATTTTTAGATATTTCTTCTTTCATTTCAATATAGCCATCCATATCTTTTACATTAATATCTTTATTTCTACCTTTTTTCTTTGTCTTTAAAACATTATTCAAATCATATTCCTTATTAAAACTAGCAATACACAATGCTCTCATTTTATCTTGAAGTTCTATTAGTTTGGTTTTAGTAAAAACATCAGAATTACCAACTTGTTTAGACATACCATTTTTACTTTTATATTTTATTGGAACACCGACAATATGCATATGTGGACTTGTTTCATCATAATGAATAATGGCACTTGCTACTTTAAAATAGGTATTAAGGTTTCTAAATCTTTTACTTGTTCCTTATATACATTAGACATTTTATATTTAAATTTATCATCTTTAGTATCCCAATATTTTTTATTTCCAAGTTCAATAATAATTTCACAAGCTAAATCATTTTTAGAGTTATCACTAATCTTTTTAAAGTAGTCATCTATTTTTCTATCATCTCTTGTTTGTTTGGAATTATATTCAAGTCTTGCATCTTCAAATTCTTCTTTATATAGATTTTTAACATCATCATATAGGGAAGTAGTACCTCTTATAATTTGAATTAGATTCTGATTATCATCATACTTACGATAATTATGTTTATCAACACGAGATAGTTGCCTAGCATTTTGAATTGCATTATTTGATAAAGAAGTTGTTCCACTAGCATTAGTTTTTGCTCTTGCTCGTGATACATTTTTTCTATTTTTATCACTACCCAAATGTAGTGAATAAGCAAGTTCAGACATATATAAATCACATCCTTTCTTTTAGCCTATTTTGTTTTATGACAAAATATTTAACCCCCTAGGCATTTTGGCGAAAGCATCAAAATAACCTCGTGGGCTAGGGATTCCCTAGAACCCTTTTAAGACTCATTTCATAATGTTTTAAAACTTCGTAATAAAACAAAATTACATAAGTCTTATAAAATGCTTTTCCCACTTTCATTGCTTCTCAACAAAACGTGTTCGCATTTTAATCTTCTATATTGAGCAATTCTCTTTTAACAGGATTAACACCGAGTTCAATAGGAACAGGCTCCTTCATATAGATAACACTATCATTGCTCTCATCAGGTATATAATCAAATGCTGAATTGACATCTTCCATTTGAAATTCATCATTACCCCTAATATAAATAATTCCATATCTATATTCTTTCATTTTTATATCAGGATCTATCTTACAATAATCTTCTAAAGGGAATACTCTAACAATAGCACGATTATCGTGTATAAAATTGAAATAGAATATTCTATCTTCTACATAATAAGTTGCTTCTTCAAAGCCAACATTATAGTATTGTCTTAATCTCATTATGTGTTTTCCAACTTCTTCTTCAGGAAGATAATTACTAAATCTTAAATGACCTACTAAATTACCAAATAATGCAGGGCTTTTAACATCAATATAACCAGCCTCAAATAGTTCATTACAAGGTTTACAAATTGACTCTCTAAAATTAACATTATCTACATAGATATACTCGTTCATTATACCTAACTTTATATCATCGACATAATTCATAATTAAGTTTGCTTTTTCTTCTCTTGTATAATCTTTCCAAGTTTTAGTTTTTTCTTTATATTCTTTTTCTAACTTAACTTTATTGATATAATCAATATCTCTTTTTAGAAGAATATCTTGTGGAGTGAAGTTTAATTCTTCGCTAGTTTCAGTATCATTTAACTCACTTTTCAGTTTACTAATAGCATCTTCAACAATTTTTTCTCGACATTGTATTCTTTTAAATCAAATGCGCCTGAAATATATGCTTTTCTAATTCTTTCTAATCTATCATATTGTTTCTTTATCTCTTTTTCTAATTCTTCTTTTGGCTCATCAAATTTTTGTTTAATCATTGGTAAAAAGAATTGATTAACAACACTATCATATTCAACTAATTCATCTATAAAGTTATTAAAGTATTCTTCAATAGTCTTTTCTTTGATAGTTATTTTACAATCATTACAATAATAGTAATAATAAGTATTTCCATTTTTCTTGGTAGTTGCTTTACCACCTAAAATACGATTACATTTAGGACAACATAGTTTTTGCAAGAATAAATAAGTTAAAGTTCTTTGATAACTTCTTGAATTTCTTTTCTTTTGTACTTGGCATTCTTCCCATTTATCTTTATCAATAATAGGTTCAACTACATTAGAATAATAAGTTGGATGTTTTGTTCTTTTGCCATGTACAAAATCGCCCTTATATATTTCATTTTCAAGTATTGCTAGAATAGTAGAATCTCGCCAATTAGTTTTACCTAATACTTTTTCACTATTTAAAAGATTACTTATTTTTTGATAAGAATAACCATTATAATATAAATCAAATATTCTAACTACTACATCTTTTGTAGCATAATCAATAACTAACTTTTTATCTTCGTGTTTATAACCTAGAGGGGCTTGATTTGGTATATGACCTTGTTTTATCGCTCCAGCTAAACCTATTTTAGTTCTCTCACTTGTTCTTTCTATTTCGTTTTGAGAAACACTCATTAAAAGTCTTGATACCATTTTTCCATTAGCATTGGTAGTATTGATTTCATCATTAGCACAATCTAGGTAAGCACCATTTTCATCTAAAAATGTCATTAACTTTTCCCAATCGAAGATACTTCTTGTTATTCTATCTAATTTTAAGGCTACTATCGTGTTAATTTTCTTTGATTTGATATCTTCTTTTAATCTCTCAAATTCAGGTCTTAAATTACCTGTTTTAGCACTTATTCCAGCATCTGTATAATAATCTACAATCTCATAACCTTTAAACTTACAAAATATCTCTAATCTTTCTTTTTGTTCTGGTAAACTAAAACCTTCACGAGCCTGATCTTCAAATTTAATCTTTTGAGAAAAGTTTTTAATATAAACCTCATTAGAATAATTAAAAGCAAGAAATGTTATACCTTTAATGATAATCTTGTGTGGTTCTACATATGAAAGATTAGTTTTATCTACCTTATGAATAAAGCCATTTATAAAAGTAGGAGTAGTATGTGAAAACTCACATATAAATTCTAATCTTTGTTTTAAAGATTCATCAAAAGCTATTTCTTGCTTAATAATGTTTATCATAGACACCATCCTTTCCTAGTAGGATGATTTTCCATATAACGAAAAAATCAACCCAAATTGAGTTAATATTTATATTAAAGTTCGAATAGTTCGAACAGATTCGTCACTGGAGGGGCCTACCGGATTTGAACCGGTGCTCGGGGAGTTGCAGTCCCATGCCTTACCGCTTGGCTAAAGCCCCATCTCTAAACTATATGTTATTTCTCTTTGCAATATTATTGTATTATAATTACTCCCTTTTGTCAATTAATATTCTAAAACTAAAGAAAAAAAGTCCTCTTTTCAAGACTTTAATTAACGATTGTTGCAATTATATCAACCATAAAAAGAACAACAAAAACTATCGTCACCAACTTTGGTATTTTTTTCTCAAATTTAAGTATTATCGGCACTAACAAATAATTAACCAAAGTCGCAAACACTCCCCAAAACACCGCGGCCTCTAAACATATATAATTCCCCAAATTAAACTTCATATTAGTATAATCCCAGTACACAACATGAAATAACTTCTCAATTAAAAAACCACCTAAAAACTCAATAAAACTCATCAAAAACATCGATATCACAAAAAACAATAAAACTTCCACCCATTTTCTCATATTCCTTTTCTTAAGAATTTTATCGACAAACATTAAAGCAAAAATTGCAAACCCATAAATAAACGTCCATGGCCCATAAAGTATCCCACTATTAAATGTCGTATTACCTATCCAACTAAAAATATTCTCTACTAAAAAACCCAAAAAAGAAAAAATAAAAAAGATATTCAAATAATAAAACATAAGACTATTCACCCATCTTTAGTGTTAACTAAAATCTTACTTTATATACCCATTATGTACTCCTCTCGTATCTTTAACCACTATAAATGCTTCTTTATCAATTCTCTTAACCAACTTCACAACATTATTAGTATCCTTACTCTTCACATCCACCACAATCATATCTCGCGGTTGTTTATAATTCCCTTTAAGTGCAATTATAGATAAAGCATAATCTCTCCCTCTTAGCGTATCTATAAGCTTATAATTATTTCTCTTAGTTATAATCTCCACACTATTAACATCTTTGATAAATTTTCTTGATAAAACTCCACCCAAATAAGTCCCTGTTGCATACCCCAGTGCATAACAAATCGGTATAAATATACTATCTATCTCTGTTGTAAGTGCCTTTCTCGCCGCAAAAAACCAAATAAAAACCTCTAAAAAAGCCAAAATCGGTATAATAAAACTCCTTTTCCTAACCATTATCATCGTTCTAAGAGTTGATATCGACACATCTAAAATTCTCGCAAAAAATATCTCTAAACAAGTAAAAAGCATAATATCACCCAAGTTTTATTATGCTCCAAAAAACTCATTGCATAACTTTTAAAATCGCAAATATTATTAAAACAATTAACACGACCACAATAAAAAGGACTCCTAACCATTTATTTTCTCGTGGTTTCTCTCCATAATCTCTATTAATTGGCTCTTTACTAAACTTATCTGACAAAAAAACAAGTTCATTACTTTCTCGTTTATTCCCCAAATTAAATTCTTTTTGCGCCTGTATCTGTTCTTTACTCATCATCGCCCCACAAGACTTACATATATAACCCCGACTAGGAAGAGCCGCTCCACACTTATTACAAAACATACAATCACCTACTCTTATTTTAAACCATAAGTAAAATAATTGTCACTCAAACTAGCACGATAGACAAAAAATTTACATACAAAAAGAAAAAGTAGACATCTTCTAAACATCTACTAATTATAAACTAAATGGCGATTTATCAAGTATAGTTGTTGGCTCTACTACTATAAACTCTTTTTTAGCAAGTGGATTATCACTTGTATTCACATAAGCTAGTGCCGAACGCTCTTGAAATTTATAGCCTCTACCCAAATACTCTAAGAAACTTAATTCTGAAATATCTTTTGTCGTTGTAATTGTCTTATCATCATGATTTATGACTGAATATCCTTGAACTTTAATCATAAACTCTGTAACTATTTCCCCAAAATATAAAGCTCTATCCCATAATTTCTTCTCTCGTGGGTTAGGTTGTAATATACTTTCATTACCATTTTCATCAACTACCACTAGACCACTTGCAAAACCAAAACCATACATTTTAATAAAAACAGTATTCGCCAAAAACATTTCTCTTTTAACGGCGGAAGCCAAATCACAATCATTTGCTAACTCAAAATCAGGATACAAATCTTTGACAAAATGGCCAAAAACATCAGCGAGACGCGTATCACGAGGCATATCCCATTCATATAAGCAACTTAACAAAAACCAATTAGCAGGAATATTCTTTGTTTTACAGCTCTCTAAAATATGCTCTCTCATAAGTTCCATTGAAATATCACAATCATTTGCAATTATCGTATAATTATTCATAACCACAACCCCTTTTTTCTACCAATAATGATATCACACTTTTGTTAAAAAGTCAAATTTATATTAGCAGTCTAAAACTTCAAGTGCCAATCACCACGTAAGGATTTGTTGAAGTTCCTGCTCCTCCTTGTTCAAACAGTGCATCAGCCTTCAAATTCACAACAGGACGAACACCTGCGTCGGCATTAATGGTGTAGCTGTCTAAACAGCCAAGATTAGCTACAGTGAATACGTTCGCAAAACCAACGCTAAAGTCATACGGAGACATGGTCCAATAAACGCTACCCGTGTATAGATACGAATTGGTGTTCATCGTCGGATAAAATACCATTCCACCCATTTGTACTTCATCCGCAGTGATTAGTCCTACTGGAGTTTTAAATACATCTTTTGTACTATTGCATAACAATGTTGGTACTTTATTTGTTATTAATCTTATATATGCTCCATAATACGTTTCTGTCGTTCCTGTTCCTCCAGAACCATTGAGCGAAGAACTACTCGTACTTGGTTGTCTATCATTACAGAATCCTGCATTTGTATCTATATAACTTGCATAATTAGTTTTTAATTTGGCATTATACCATCCGTAAAGTGTTGTTGCATCAGTTGAAGTCACTGAGCCAAGTATTGTCGATGCTGTTCCTGTTCCATGAACACTGCCTGATGTATACTTGAATCCTACATACATATTATTTTGATAATTTGTATTGAATGCCTTTGTACCTATTTGTGTACTAGTTCCTGTCGTCGCTGGTGCACTCGTCTTTGATGCACTCAACCCAGCATATATCATTCTGAGTGAACCATTAGAGTTATTTCTAATTATTCTCCACCAGATATATTTTGAACCATCTTTACCAAATACTACCCAGTTATTGTTTGCATTCCCACGATAGTACCTAATTGTCTGTGAACCTCCAGAGTAATCTCCTTTAGTCCAATTATATACTCCATTACCACTTGTTCCACTAAATATAGAATTGTTTGTAGAAGTTCCTCCAGTAATTATAGAACTTGCTAATATTCCATCTGCCTTAGTTTTTTGGATAATGGTTGTGGTTGAACAATTATTTGAAGTATCACACACTTTTACATCATAAGTATAACTTGTATTTGCTGTTAAACCAGTAACGGAATATGTACAACTACTTTGGCCACTACATTTTGCTGTTCCCCAACTACTCGTTGTACTACGTTTGAAATAATATCCAGCTATACCTATATTATCTGTTGCTGATACATATAAGTCCATACTGGATTTTTCTACATTTGTAGCATATGATGAACCTATAACTGGTGCTGTCGTATCATCAATTTTTGTTTTTTGAGTAATGGTTGTAGTTGAACAATTATTTGAAGTATCACATACTTTTACATCATAAGTATAACTTGTATTTGCTTTTAAACCAGTAACGGAATAGATACAACTACTTTTTCCTGTACATTTTGCAGTTCCCCAACTACTCGTATTATTACGCTTAAAATAATAACTGCCCATTCCTATATCATCAGTAGCTGATACATATAAACTCATACTTGTTTTTTCGACATTTGTTGCATATGATGAACCTATAACTGGAGCTGTCGTATCATTAACCTTTGTTTTCTGAGTAATTGTTGTGGTTGAACAATTATTTCTTGCATCACATACTTTTACATCATAAGTATAAGAAGTATTTGCTGTTAAGCCTGTTACAGAAAATGTACAACTACTTTGGCCTGTACACCTTGCACTACTCCAGCTACTCGTATTATTACGCTTAAAATAATATCCTGTTATACCTTTATTATCACTCGCTGTTACATATAAACTCATACTTGTTTTCTCTACATTTGTTGCATATGCTGAACCAATAACTGGAGGAGTAGTATCTGGTTTATAATTAACAATACCTTTGGCAATATTTATGCTGTTAGTATTTCTATATTTAGCTAGACTAGTACTGAATAATATCACAGTTAATGATAATACTATAATCGTAATTAACATTATTATTTTTATTTTATTATATTTTTTTAAGACTTCTATTTGCATACCCTATTTACCTGGTGTTCTACTTCATACATTAAGCCATGCAAAAAAATATTTGTCTTAAAACCAATTTCCAAACTCTCTATCATAATATTTTTATCTTTCCTCTCTTTCATTTTCAATAAATTAGAAATTTCTACTTTATACTTCTATTATAATTTGCATTATTATCAAAGTCAAGAAAAATAACACAATATATTACACAATAATGTATAAAATACTTTTCTTTGAGAAAATTATACTGGTGATTTAAAAATGAAAATACATACAATTTTACTTAAACTTAGAACTTCCCTAAACAAAACACAAACAGAAGTAGCAAAAGAAACAGGACTTAGTCGAGTTCAATATAACCAATATGAAAATAATTATTATAACATTCCTATTAAACATTTAAACACACTTAGTAATTACTACAATGTATCTATCGACTATCTCTTAAATTTAACTCCAATCATGAAATACGATAATTCTAAAAAAGAAATAGACAAAATAAAAGCTGGTGAAAGATTAAAAGAATTTCGCAAAGAAAACAACTTAACCCAAAAAAAGCTTGCTGAAATACTTCATACAACATTTTCAAGTATCGCTTTCAATGAAAAAGGAAGAAATCTCATTTCCACCCCTTTCCTATATACCATCTGCTCCAAATATCACATCAGTGCTGATTATTTTCTCGGTAAAACAAATTCTCCCAAATATTTCGAATAATAATTAAATTTTACTCTTTAAATTTTTAATTTCCTTGATACTTAAACCAGTTGCTTTTTTTATAGTTTTAACATCCACGCCTAATTTAAGAAAATTCTTAGCAGTCTCAAGCACTGCTTCATTTCTTCCTTTTTCTTCAGCCATTTGGATATGATCCCCCAAAATAGCATCAGCCCATCTCTCTTTACTAAAAGCTTCATTTATCCACCCATTAATATCAAAAAATGTTTGTACTTTATCATCCATCTCATTTATCTCCCTTCTGTTATATTTTTTTCGTATTCTTATCGCTTTTTCTCGAGTTTCATCACCCATATATTCTAGAAGCTCATTTAATCTTATATCATTATTATAGTTTATTACTTGGTACTCGTCAATATTAAATACGACGAGGCGAAATTCATCTGGTATAAATTCATCATAAGGCTCATTTAAACCTACTAGTCCATATTCTTGATATGATAAGTGAAAGCCTCGAACAAAATTAAACTGTTTAATTTTTTTAACATTTATATCATTTATTTTATCTCCTGCTTTTAATTGCATAGAATAAGAAGCACTTTCATACATAAAACTTTTACGTTTAGAGTTAAGTGTAAAATAAGAAGAGTAAGCTTCCAAGTTAACAACACTTTTATCAGGCATAATAATATTAACATCTAATTCTTTCCCTTTTTCATAGATACTTTTCTTATCGAGACTAAAACTATTGGTAATTTTTATTTTGTCTTTAAAATATCCTGGTTCTTTATTTAGAAGTATTTCGAGTAAATATTCTGTGAAACAAATATTTATTTCATAACCAAAGATATATTTAAAAGTAATATCAAAAATAAGAGGTTGATAAGTTAATTTTTGATTTTTATCGTCTTTCATAGATGAAATATCTCCTTTCAAGAGAAACATAACAAAAAAAGAAAGAAAAGTCAAAAAAACAGATTTTTACAAATCTGCGGAGGATTTGGTAAAATCTGCAGAAAAAAGGACCAAAATCGTGCAGATTTTAATAAATCTGTAAACCTTTTATAAAAATCTGTATTTTAAAAAAATTTAAAACTTGACGCAAATTTTACACATTTTCCTCTCAATAATACCAATTTTATAAATAAAAAAAGTCTCAGAACACCCTCTAAAACTTTTATCTAGTCTTCCTATACTGAATTTTATATGCTATCATAAGCGCTAATCTATGAGGTGCAAACCTATTAGCAAATAAAGTTACTTTCATAAGCATTGTTGGTACAATAATCATTTTATTCTTAAAAAACTTCTCTATCGCATACTCTGCAACCCGTCTACTATCCGCTTCTCTAATACTAAAATTCCCATGCGCAACTTTATTAAACTCTGTTGCCACTGGCCCTGGACATAACGCACTAATATGCACATTACTTCCTCTAACTCTAAGTTCTTCATTAATAGCCATCGTAAGTTTAGTCACATAATTTTTTGTAGCATAATAAGTAGAAAGTCTAGGGCCCGCCATAAACCCAGCACTGGAACAAACATTCAAAATTCGACCCTTATCCTTCTTCACAAAATCTCTCACAAAAAGTTTCTTCAAAATATGATAAGCCTTCACATTCAAATCAATCATCTTAAGCTCTGTCTCTAAATCTGTCTCCACAAACTCCCCAAATAGCCCAAATCCAGCATTATTAATAACAACATCAATATCCTTTTTCTTAAGACTATCATACAATTTAAAAACATTCTCTGTTATACTTAAATCCATCTCTATAATTTGAACTTTACAATCAAGTTCTTTTTTTAAACTCTCTAATCTCTCTTTTCTTCTAGCAACGACTATCAAATCATAACCTTTATCTGCTAAAACCTTAGCCATATCTCTTCCCATACCACTAGAAGCCCCTGTAATAAGTGCTAACACAACTAAATCACTCCTACTAATTAATATTTTTTACCAATCTCCCCTACTTATACTCTTTTTTCAATCACTTCTAATAAAGCTGGCAACATCTGTTTCTTCCTTGAGACTAAATTAGGTATATAAACCCCCTCATAAACTTCTCTAATATCAAACGCATCTTGCACTAACTCTTCAGCATCTCTATTATAAATAACATACGACCCATTCTTATAAACATCTGTTATAAAAAGTACTGCACACAAATACATTCCCCTCTTTAAATCATCTAACCTATCTATGTACTCCAAAATATTATCTTCTATATCATTAAAATCCATTGTCATAACCTGACTAATTCCAATATGATAATTACCCACTCCATATACTTTAAAGTCCTGATTAATAAGGTCATTTACTCCTATACCCTTAATCGTTGATGCTGCCTTAAACATCTGATAACCATAATCATCAACATTAATATGTGCTATTTTTGCAAGCTTACTAACCGCATACATATCCTCGGGCGTCGTTGTTGGCGACTTAAAAACTAAAGTATCCGACAATATCGCACTAAGCATCAACCCCGCAATCTGTTTTGGTATGGCAACTTTTCGCTCCAAAAATAAATTATAAATAATTGTACATGTACAACCAACAGGCATACTCCTAAAATTAATCGGTACATTCGTCCCAATACTACTAAGATTATGATGGTCAATAATCTCTAATATCTCTGCTTCTTCAATCCCTATGGCACTCTGATCAAAACTATTATGATCAACTAAAACTACTTTTTGCTTCACATAACTATCAGAATTTGTTATCTTAAGTAACCCCAAACACTCATTCTTTTTATTAACAACTGGATAATTAGTATGATTAGTCTTACTAGAAAGACTTATAAAATCCGACCTATAACTCTTATTTAACACTGAAATAGGCTTAGCATTTATATTAATTGATTTTATTCTATTACTTAAAATAATCTTATTAGCCGTCTCAAAACTATCATATTTACTAACAATCACATTTACCCCATTTTTTATCGCTTTTTTAACTAATTTTTTAGGCAATTCATGGTTTCCCGTTAACACAATTAGCCGAACTCTCGCATCAATCGCATACTCCAAAATCTTAAACCTATCCCCAGTTATCACAATATTATCATGGGTCAAATTTATCTCTTCATGAAATGTTTTACTTTGATAAGCCGCGACCAAAACATCTCCTGAAATTACCTCATTAACCCGAACTACATCTTTTCCCTCTAAATTACCAAGAATATTATCATAACTTGTAACAACCTTTTCTCTATCCCCACTAATTAAATATTTAGCAATCTCTTTTAACGTCACAAACCCTGTAAGTTCCTTTTTATCATTAACTATGGGAATTGCTGTCACACTCTGTTTTTGCATCAACTTAAAAACACTTGCAATCGAATCATTCTCGTGAACTATTGCCCTTCTATTAATTTTCATATCTTTAATCTTAACTTTCGTATCATTAAGATAATCTGGTGCTTTCACTTTAAAATAATTAAGAACAAACTCCGTCTCTGCATTCAAATGTCCCAAAACCTTTGGAACTGTATTCTTCCCTTCCTCATTCAACAAATACGACAAAGCAATACTTGCAACAACACTATCCGTATCTGGATTCTTATGCCCAAAAATAAATGTCTGCATTCAAAAAGTCCCCTTTCAATATTGACTATTTTAACATATTCATCTCTTCAAGTCAAAAGAAAAACACTAAAAAAGGAAGATAATAATCCTTCCTTTTCAAAAAAAGTGTGAGTTTGAGTTTATATGTTATTTTTTTCTTGTATAGGTTTATAAAGTGTGTATAATTTTCTTTCTACCTATCACTTCTCCTTTCATGATATTAGTATACCACTCGTTTGTGAAATATTTGTGTACTTTTAGTGAAAGAGTCAAGATATACACTATTTTCTAATCTTAAAATAAAATGTTGACCCTTTCTTTAATGTACTCTTCACTCCATAATCAAACTTATGCTTAACTAAAATCTCTCTTACTATTGAAAGTCCAATCCCTGTTGAGACCACATTCCTCTGATGTTTCTTATCTTTCTTATAATATTTATCCCAAATATAAGGTATTTCATCTTTCTTTATTCCCTTGCCTGTATCCTGTACTTCTACAATATACTCTTTTTTACTACTAACGAGACGAACAATAACTTTTTTATCCTCACCCGTATAATTTATCGCATTATTCACTAAATTATAAATCACTTGCATAATCTTTTGCTTATCCGCCTTAACCATCGCTTTATCCGGCAGTTCCAAAATAAAGTTATAATCCTCCGTCGTCTTTAATATCTCATATCTATTCAACACTTCTTTAATAACTTGCACTAAATCAAATTTCTCCACATTAAGCTCATCAACACCCGCCTGCATCTTCGACAAATCTAAGATATCATTTACTAAAATATTAAGTCTCTCTGTCTCTTCAATAATCACATTTAAATCTTTATCCATCTTCTCTTTATTCTTATATGATATATCTCTCACCATCTCCGCATAAGCTCTAATCATCGTAAGTGGTGTCTTCAAATCATGCGAAACATTCGCCATCAAATCTCGTCTCAACTCATCTATCCTGGATAAATCACTACTAACATGATTAAGCGTATTCGCAAGCTCATCTATTTCTAAAACATCACTTGAGGCAAATTTTATATCATAATTCCCCTCGCCAAGCTCCTTTGCCTTCTTCGTTATCTCTGTAATCGGTCTTGTAATCTTAATCGACAGAAAGTACGAAATAAAACACGCGAGCACTATCACAATAATCGTGATGTAGATAAGCT
>CANOGG010000008.1 GCA_947565485.1 uncultured Mycoplasma sp.
GTATATATTTTATCACCCGTTTTCTAGTACACAGCATAAAAGATTAGAAAGTTTTGATAAATCAAAGCCCATTTCGCTAAAACTTTTTTTAAAAATTGTATTTTTATTTGATAGAAATATAAGTGATTTTTTAAAAGATGATTAGTAATGCTAAACATCTTTTTTGCTGCAATAAATATTTGAATATATTATATTAAAAAAAGATATATTTTTTTAAAATACACCTTTAGTATAAGAAAAAATAAATCAATTAAATTTTTATTTCATTAAAGAGTTTTAGAAAGTCTACTTCTTGAATTTCAAAAAATGGCCCATGATTATAAGTTATCTCTTTATTCTCGACGTTGGGAATAAATCCGGCTTTAAAAGTTATTCTAATGTTGCCGCTGGCGATAAGCTTTATTATTTCATCGGGAGTTTTTAATTTATAGAATGAGATATCATAATATTTGTAGTATTCAGTTCGACCCTCGAGTTTAGTCCACGTTTTTAAGAGAACTATATACTCGTATTTATTTTTGAGATTTTTGATTACTTGATTAAAGGGCCAGAAAACACTTTTTTCAACAGCATTGAAGCTTTTGTCACTTACTTTCAAATAAATTTTTCTTTCTTCATAACCCAGTTCTAATTTGAATATCTTACTTCCAACAAAAGTAGAACAATTGGCTTGGATGGAACTATGAAGAACTTTCGTCTTGCTTTCAATAGTTGGTAGGTAGCCATAGTTTTTGAGAAGTCTTAAGGAATCATCTTTTTCATTGGGTGAGGCTTTAAAAAGACGGATATAATTACTGGTGTAGTCTTTTTTGCGGCGGATTAAGATTTTAGATGAATTTTTAGGTAAAGTAATTAATTTTTTGAAAGTATATTCAATACTGTCAGGTCCCCTTCCCGCATTTTTTAGATAGCCCATTTCTTTAACTCGTAAAAATTCTTGCTTTATTTTTTCTAATTCTTCGTTTTTCACTTACAACATTCCTTTCTAATTGAAGAATGCTGTATATAATAGCACATCGGAAGCGCGAAATTTGTCGAATCAAGGACGAGATAAGCACTTTTTTTAAGAAATTGGCAAAAAATTAGCGTTTTGAGGCGTTTTTTCGCTCGAAACATATAAAAAAAGAAAGATTAATGACTCATAAGAGTAGCACTTACTTTCTTTTCATCTTCTTTATATTCAAGTTTTATCTTGGCATCGTTATAATTTTTCTTCGAGTCGCTGGGGTCAGTGATGAGACCATCACTATTACCAATTAGATAATTTTTTTCAATTAAATCATTCACGGTAATAAAAGCAGTTTTAGATTCATTAAATAAGTTTAGATTATCCATCGCATAGTCCTCGGCTTGAAGTTCAATTAAGTTTTCAATTTCGGTGACGGAGGATGAACTATCAATTGCAAAAGCGTATGATGTTTTATTAATAGTGATAAAAGCGACTATTCCTAAAAGCACCACGATAATCATTAATTCCATTTTTGTATAACCTAAATTATTTAACTTCCTCATTTTAACCACCTTATTATAAGTATAGCATAAAGAAAAAAAAGATTAAAGAATAATCTTTATCTTTTGACAAAGTTTTACCATATTTTGTCTAGTGTTTTACTTTAGTTTTGACACTTATTTGATATTTTTTAAAACTTGGTAAGCTTCTTCTAAGTCAGCAAGACAAAATTTTGCATTAGCCGGACTTGTACTGGGAAGGCTAATTAAGGGAATATTATATTTATCTTTAAAAAATCGCTGATACAGGTTATAGGCAGTCTTGCCATCAAAGGCAATCACTTTTATGTTAGCAACAGCAAAGATTTCGTCTAAGTTACTGGGGGTGACATTTTTGATGGAAGCATCACTACTAGCTTGGATAGCACATTTGCTACATACATCATAAAGGGCAATTTGATGATGGGATAAAAATTCTTTCTTCTCTTCTATATTTTGAGGTACTTCTTCATTAAAGGTATGGGCTAGAACTTGCCAAAATCTATTTTGAGGATGGGAGTAATAAAAACCTACTTCTCGGGATTTGATACTGGGAAAACTACCTAAAATTAGAATTTTAGAGTCTTTGTGATAAAATGGTTTTAGAGGGTGTTCTAGAGTATGGAATTTATTTTGAGGGTTTATTTTCATTTTAAGGTTCTTCCTTTCTTTTTATATTATAGCATTAAATAATTATTAAATGTGAAAAAAAAGATAAGTTTTTTATTTCTTATCTTTGAGACTCTCGGCAATTGTAGAACCAAAAGTGGCTATATCGCTTAAATTTGAGGGAACAATAAGTTTAGTTGATTGGCCATCGGCAAGCTTGGCTAAAGTTTCATAACTCTTAAGGGTTAGAACACTACTATCAGCTTTAGCAGCTTTTAATAATTCAATACCCTTAGCCTCGGCTTCTTTTCTTTTTAACATAGCTTCCGCTTCACCTTCAGCAATTTTTATTTTACTTTCTTTTTCAGCTTCAGCACGAAGAATAGCACTTTCTTTTTCACCTTCAGCGATTAAGATACTACTTTTCTTCTCACCTTCAGCTTGAAGAATTTTTTCGCGACGTTCACGTTCCGCACGCATTTGTTTTTCCATAGCTTCTTGGATGTCTCGTGGTGGTAAAATATTTTTTACTTCAACACGGTTTACCTTGATACCCCATGGGTCAGTTGCTTCATCTAGAATAGCACGCATTTTACTATTGATGATATCACGACTAGTTAGAGTCTGGTCGAGTTCTAACTCGCCGATTATGTTCCTTAGAGTTGTTGCAGTTAAATTTTCAATAGCACTAATAGGTGTTTCAACACCATAGGTATATAATTTAGAATCAGTTATTTGAAAGTATACAACGGTATCGATTTGCATTGTAACATTATCTTTCGTGATAACTGGTTGAGGATCAAAATCCTTCACTATCTCCTTTAAACTTACAATTTTAGCGACACGGTCGATAAATGGTATCTTGAAATGAAGACCATTATTCCAAGTGGCATAGTAGCTTCCTACCCTTTCAATAACATACGCTTTTGCTTGTGGTACAATTTTAATATTAGGTATAACAATAATAGCGACTAATATTAAAATGGCAATAAAAATTTCCATTACTCCTCACCCTTTCTGACACAGAGTTTTACGCCTTCTACTCTTTCCACAATAATTCTTGTCCCTTCTGTGATTTTTTGGTCACTTATGGCACTCCATCTTTTGCCATCAACTTTTACTTCGCCAACTTTTAGTTTACTGATTTCCTCAGTAACTAAGCCTTCCATGCCAATGACACGGTCGAGATTGGTTTTGACGTCTTTGCGAGCAAATTTTTTTAGGAGTATAGGCCTTGTAATTATCATAAGTAAGAGTCCTAAGGCAACAAAGATGATAAATAAAATACAAAAGGAGTCAATTACAAATGATAAGAAGAGACTTACAAGACCACTGGCGATAAACCAAATACTAACGAGATTAATAGTCATAGCCTCTAGTATAGCAAGTAAAATTACAATAATTAGCCATAAAATCCACATATCCATATACATCACCTACCTAGTTTAATTATACGACAAATTTTTAAAAAAAGATACTTTATTTAAGTATCTTTAGCGAAGACATGCTTTATTTTCTCTTTGGACACGACTAGCAACACCATATTTTAATGATAGTTCTTCATATTGTTTTCTTAGCATTTCTAATTCAACATTAGCACATTTTACATAAGTATCAATACCAGCTTTTTTAAGAGCAACCATAGTCACCCATAACTGTTTTTTTAGATTACTTACGATAATGCTTAACTCATCACTTGTTTTGCTAGAGTAGAGATTAAAGTAGTGGTCTAACACTTCTAAATGTAACTCCTCTTCATTCTTTTTTGGCATTACTGCCGATTTTGTTCCAACGAAATTATTCATTGTACCCCCCTTTTCTTCTTTCATGTTTATAATTATAGCATAAAAGTAAAATTTTGTCAAGTTTTTTAGTTTTTAGTTGACTTTTTTGCATTTTTTTGATTTTTTATGGAGGCTAATTAGAAACTTTCTCGTCTTCTTCTTTTAATTCAGTGAAAAGATGCGCCATCGTGGGATTATTATGAGTAAGTTTTTTGATGCTTAAGTCTTCGGCTTTATTATTAGCGAGGCGAAGATTGTTTTCGCTGGATATTAAAGCGTCTTTTATTTTGCCTAAATGGTCAATAGTTTTATCAATTTCTTCAATGGCTTTTTTAAATTTATCACTGGCGAGGCGATAATTTCGCGCAAAACTTTCTTTAAAGGCATTCATGTTATCTTCAAAGTGAGCAATATCGAGATTTTGATTATGGATTGTTTGGAGTTCTTTTTTATAGGCTAAAGAATTGAGAGACATATTTCGAATAAGGGTGATAAGAGGAATAAAGAATTGAGGTCTGATAACATACATTTTGGCATATTTATGAGAAACATCGACAATACCTTGATTATAGTAATCGTTATCATTTTCTAGAAGAGAGACTAAAACGGCATATTCACAATTTTTTTCGTGACGGTCTTTGTCTAGTTCTTTAAAAAAATCCTCATTTTTGTGTTTGGTCGCGGTTGCATCGAGTTCATTTTTCATTTCAAACATAATAGAGACAAGCTCGGTTCCCTCGGCATCATAATCACGGAAAATAAAGTCACCTTTAGAACCTGTCTTGGCATCGTTATCTTTTTCAAAGTAGGCGTTTGGAAATAAAGGACGAAGTTTGTTAAATTCATTACTACAATGGACTTCTAGAGATTCGCCGACCATTTTGGTTGATTGGCGGGCTTTTAAGTCACGATAGTAGGAAATTTGTTCATCACGGACTTTGATTTTTTCTTCATAGTTTTCTTTGAGGTTTTTCTCTTTTAAGAAAAATTCATTCTTGTTCGCTTCAATTTTATTTTGAAGATTATTTATTTCTTGTTCTTTCGTAGAAAGTGCATCTTTAAGGGCAAGTTTGGCTTCAGTTTCTTTTTGTTTTAAAGCATTTTCAAGATTAGCTATAGTGAGAGTTTTAGTGTTTAGTTCATCTTTGTAGGTTTGTTCTAATTTATGCGTAGCTTGTTCTTCTTTTGCTTTTAACTCGGAGTTTAATTTAGTTATCTCAATTTCTTTGGCACTAAGTCTTGCTTCATAGGTCTTTTTAAGATTAGCCTCGGCTAATAAAGAGGCATTTTTAGAGGCAGTTTCAAAATCTTTTTGGCGAGCGGTTAATTCTTTGGTAAATTCGGTATCGCGAATTTGACGAGCAATACTTTCATAGTCAGTTTCTGCGATTTGGAAAATAGTTCCACATTTGGGACATTTTATTTCATTCATAGTTATTTATCCTTTCTTCTTTTTATTATAACATTAAAAAATATTAAAATCAAACATATGTTTAGTTTCTTTAAAAATATTTTTTGTTAAGCATTTCGTATAGCAATTTAAAAAAGCTTGTTTTAAGCTTTTTTAGTGGTAATGCCAGCATTGTGACCATTAAGTTCCATGGTGCAATCAAGGCTTTCATCATAGATAATTTCAGTCGCTAAGATTTCGCCCGCGATAAAGTCATGGAACTTGGTTAGAGCTTCTTTTAAGAGTTCGTCACCACTATAAGTAACAATGATGCGGTCACTGACATTATAATCTTCGTTTTTACGGATATTTTGAACTTTGGAAATAAATTCACGAGCTAAGCCTTCAAGTATTAAGTCTGGGGTACGATTAGTATTTAAAATAACAAAGAGATTATTTTCCATACTAACATCGTAACCATCTTTGGCCTGAATGCGAATATCGACATAAGATAAGCCAATGTTATAAGTGACATCATCAATTACAAGGGCAATTTCTTCATTATTATTTAGTTTAGTGATATCGGTGTCATTTAAATTAGATAAAGCATTAGCAAATTCTTTAATATTTGAGCCAAAGATAGGACCAGCTACTTTATAGTTAGGTTTGATATAGAAACTCATATATTTGCTAAGGTCACTTGTAAAGATGACATCTTTCACGTTTAACTCTTCCATGATTAGGTCTTTAAGGTTGCCAATTAAGTTTTCAAGACGGCCATCAAGGAGACATTCACTTAGAGGTTCACGAACCTTTATTTTGACACTTTCTCGGACATTGCGGCCAATACTGATAAGGGTACGAACCGTATCCATTTTCTCTTCTAAGTTGATATCGATAAATTCTTCATGATATTTAGGGAAGTATGAGAGATGGACTGATTCTTCACCAGTTAAGTTTTGGTATAACTCTTCGCTTAAGTAAGGAGTGATGGGAGCAATCATTTTAGATAAGCCGACTAGAACTTCGTAAGTGGTTATATAAACTGATTTTTTAGAGTTATCAAGAGTACTACCCCAGAAACGATTACGATTTCTTCTAATGTACCAGTTCGATAAGTCTTCAGAGACAAAATTGGTTAGGGCGCGAACAACTTTATTTAAGTCATATTCATCGAAACTTTCGGTAACATATTTTAGGAGATTGTGATATTTAGAGATGAGCCATTTGTCAATTTCTTCACGGTCATTATAGGTTATTTCACAATCTTTGATATCGATGTTATCAGTGTTCGCATAAAGAGCAAAGAAATTGTAAGTATTACGGAGAGGATTGAAGAATTTAGAGTACACTTCTTTTAAGCCATCTTCATCAAATTTAATGGGGGTCCAAACAGGACTGATGTATGGGAGATAAAACCGGATAGTATCAGCGCCGTAACGTTCCATTAAGCTAAATGGTTCGACAGTATTCCCTTTACTCTTGTGCATTTTCTTGCCATATTTATCAAGTAAAAGTTCGTTTACTAAGACGTTTTTATAAGGGCTTACGCCTTTCACAAAAGTACTGATGACTAAGAGAGAGTAGAACCAGCCTCTTGTTTGGTCGATTCCCTCACAGATGAAGTCAGCAGGAAATTGGTCTTCGAAGATTTCCATATTTTCGAAGGGATAATGGTATTGGGCAAATGGCATCGCGCCACTATCAAACCAGCAGTCAATGACCTCAGGAGTACGACTCATAGTTTTGCCACACTTAGGACAAGTAAGGTGGATATCATCGACAAAAGGACGATGGAGTTCAATTGTTTCGGCGATATCTTCGATAGCTTTATCGATTAGTTCTTGGCGAGAACCAATCATATCTTGGTAGCCACATTCACAGCGCCATAAAGGAAGTGGTGTCCCCCAATAGCGATTACGAGAGATAGCCCAGTCATTTAGGTTTTCGAGCCAGTTACCAAATCTTTTTTCGCCGACAAAGCTTGGATACCAGTTAACCTTGTTATTATTTTCGATTATTTTATCTTTGATTTTAGTAATTTCTAGGTAGTAACTTGGTTTACTATAATAGAGTAAAGGAGTGTTACAACGCCAGCAGTGAGGATAGTTATGTTTCATATGTATTTTTTTGAATAGTTTATCATTCTCTTTGAGATATTTGATGACTTCTTTATCAGCTGCAAAAACATTTTGACCTTGCCAGAGACCATAAGTATAACAGCCATCTTCGCCGACAGGATTTAGGAAAGGCAAGCCATATTTTTTGCCTACTTCGTAGTCATCAGCACCAAAGGCCGGAGCTAGGTGGACAATACCAGTACCACTATCCATAGTGACATAATCAGCACAGGTGACATAGAAAGCTTTTTTGGCAACAGAGAGACTTGGTATTAGTTGCTCGTAACCGATATTTTCTAAGTCAGAACCTTGGAATGTTTCTAAAGTGGTATATTCATCGCCTAAGACAGAATTCGCTAATTTGCTTGCGACATAAAATTTGTAACCATTACTCTCAGCTAGGATATATTCTTCTTTGGGATTCACACAAAGAGCGACATTGCTAATCAAAGTCCAAGGAGTAGTTGTCCAAACGAGGAAGTATTCGTCTTTATCGACTCTTTTAAAAGGAACAATAACGGTGTCAACATCAATTTCTTTATAACCTTGTTGGACTTCGTGACTCGCAAGCCCTGTGCCACATCTGGTACAGAAAGGAAGGATTTTATGACCTTCATAAAAGAGATTTTCGTCAAAGAATTTTTTTAATATCCACCACTCAGTTTCGATATAATCGTTATCATAGGTGATGTAACGATTTTCGAGGTCGATAAATTGACCCATGTTCTTAGTAAGTTTCGCGAAGGCACTCTCATTTTCCCAAACTGTTTCTCGACATTTTTGATTAAATTCTTTGATACCATATTTTTCAATATCACCTTTGCCATTAAAGCCGAGTTTTTTTTCAACTTGGACTTCGACAGGTAGGCCATGGGTATCCCAACCTATTTTACGGATGACTTTTTTACCTTGCATCGTTTGATATTTACAGATGGTATCTTTTAAGAATTTAGCGACCATATGATGGAGACCAGGTAAGCCATTAGCAGTTGCAGGGCCATCGTAAAAGACATAATTTTCGTTCTTGGCACGAGTAGAAATAGATTTTCCTAAAATATCTATTTTATCCCAATATTCACGAAATGTACTTTCAACCAAACTTGTTTCCCTATTGTCTAAACTTTTAAAATTTTTCATATTCTTTTTTTCCTTCCTTTTATAAATTAAAAAAAGGTAATACCAAAGGGTGCTTAGTTGGAAAAGCACGGTACCACCTTTTATTTTTTACTTATGACTTTTAACGCAAGTTAGACGTAATATCTTAATTAATTTTTCAGATATTATACTCCCAAGTGATTCTTTAAAAGATAATTTACTAATTTTCACCATTCATTAGCTCTCTATAAAAATTTAATCTTTTAAACGGCTTGTTCATTGTATTTAATTAGCGTCTTATACTACTAATGTCACTTGTTAAGCCTGAGCATAAAATTAGAGTTGTGATACTTTCAATTTCTTGAGAAATTTGAGCTTTTTCTTCAGCATCAGTAGTAGTTTCGAGGAGAGATTTTAATTCTCTTCGACGACGATATAATAGTTGATTTTTTTCTTCTACTAACATATTTGGGTCAGCAGTTAAGCTTTCGTAGATATTATTTTTAGAAATATTTGCTGTTTCAATTGGTTCAACAGATGATGATTGGGCAATAAAAGCATCAATCGTTTGACGAAGGGCGTTAACGCGTTCAGCGACACTTTCTTCATTAATAGCTATAGTATAATTAATATCTTGTTTAGTGTTGTTTTCAACAGGTGCTTTACTTGGAAGAGCTTCTTTCTTTGGTTCTAAGCGAAGAGCGCCAGCGCCTAAGGCTTTACGAGTATTATCAACTCTCTTGCCCTCTTCTTTCTTATGGAAGAGACTCTTAATTTTGTTAAGACCATTTTTTAGAACTTTGAGGAAATTTTCTTTCCACCAAGTTAATTTTTCTGGTAATCTTCTTTTAACAACCTTTTCTCTTGGAGCTGGTTTAGCTTCTTCTTGTTTATTCTTGGCAAGAGCAATATTTCTTAATTCATTAGCAGTGATTAGATAATTGGTATAATCGGCTTCGTTAACAACGATATTATTGCCAATACTTTTTAAGTTATGTGGTTCTTTAACAGCATCTGTTAAGATATCAAGTTGTTGTTTTAAGAGTTCGTATTCTTTAATATCTCTTTTTAAGATATGTTTGCTATCAGATGTTTGTCTGATTGGTTCATCACGATGCGCAGGAACGTTTCCAATTATAGCACTAAGTTTTTTATTAATTTCAGCTATTTTGGCATTATTATTGTTTGTTGGTTCGACGGCTTCGTTGCTAACTGTATGTCTTGGACTTGTAACATCTTGTTTTACAGGTTCACTTTCGTGTTTTACTGTTGGTTCTTCAGCAACAACTTTATCAGGTGCCAATCTTTTAGGAGCACTAGAAGTACTACTTGTTTTAGGACTAGCAGTTCTTTCATATTGCGCATTTAGAAGAGCATTTGCTTCATTGATAAGTTTTTGTAACTCGTCAGTTTCGCCATTACTTTCAGGTGATGTTAAGATACTTTGGTAACGAGCTTCGATTTTAGCTTTACTAGCAGATAGTTTTTCTTGATAAGCTTTAAGTTCTTCAGCGCTTAAATGTTTTGGCTCCGTAGTATCTGTTGTAAGTTCTTTAGTAGCATCTAGATAATGAGGACCATCACCGATTTTTTTAGGAATATCAGATGTAAAGTCAACTTTAGATTCTACTAAGTCACGAACTTCTTTGATTAAAGTATCTAACTCTTGCATTTCTTGTTCATGTTTTTCTGGATTTAATAAGATATATTGACATTTCTCTTGAATTTTTTTGTTTAATTCAGGAGTAGTTACGTCATAAGCAGCGGAAATGTTATGATTTAGTAAGATTTTGCGAAGAGTTACTAAATCAAGATTAACATTCATATTTTGATTTTGACCTAGTTCGATAAGACCTAACAAGATGTTCATGTATTTATCTTTATCAGAAGTAGCAACGTAAATATCACGGGCAACACTTACGATATCATTAGTTTTTCTAGCATCAGATAAGATAATACCTAGAGTACCCATTAAAATGAATTCTCTTTCATCGGTTTCTAAAACTTTATAATCACCTATTGTTTTAACTTTCTCTTCAGGAGCATTTAGAGCTCTACTTGAAAGTTCTCTAATGCGGTTCATAACATAGGTTATTTCTTTTTCATTTAAGTTAGGATTAATAATAGCATCTTTGGTATCATTCTTAGAATTATTTTGAAAGAATTTAATACTACTTACAAGATTTTTGAATTTTTCAGTACTATTAGGACTAACGTTAGCTAATTCTAAGACATTTTGTAAGTTATCTTTTTCGCCATCTAATAAAGAGATAAGTTCGATAACATGGTTAGCTTCAGCAAGGTCACGTTCACTAACAGTCCATGACTTAGTACCAAATAAAGCGGTTTGTTTTAGACTAGCTTTATCTTTTTTAGATGCTAATTCATTCATATAAGCTAATAATTGTTTAATTAGTTCTTGATTTTGAGCGATTAGAACAACACTACTATCTTCTTTTTTCTTTTTAGGAGTTGTAGTTCTCTTAGCACGTGGTTTTGTTGTTCTCTTAGTTGGTTCCTTGCTTTCAGTTTTTTTCGTTGTTCTTCTGGTTGGAGTTTTAGTAACAGAAGCTGAACCATTAAATAATTTAGTGTTTGCCATTAGTTCTTCTAAGGCTTTCTTATCATCAATGGTAGCAACGTAAGCAATGTCATTTACAAGGTAGCTACCTTTTTTATTTTCTACTTTATTTAGAATATCTAAAATATTAAGTAAATTTACATATTCGTCATAATCATCATTAAGGACACGTTCACCATTTGGTGCTTTAGTTGATGCTTTACGTGCTTTTTTACGTCTATCAACAATAGCTTGTAATTCATTATTTACTTTAGTTATAATATTAGTATTTGGTTTTTCGTTAGTTTGGTTGTTAAAGATGCTGATTTTATTAAGTAAGTTTGTAACTGTTTCAATATCATTATTATTTAAGCAAACAAGACCATTAAGAGATGTAATTTCACTATTTGGGTCTAATTTTTCACGGTAGCTTAAAAGCTCAAGCAAAGTGTTATATTCTTCACTTTTAGAATCAAGAGTTTTTTCGCCATTTGGCATAAGCATTAATTGACCATCGTCATCAACGTTGATTTGCTTTGACTCAATATTTTTAAGTTGGTCATTAATTAGAGTATAGAAATCATTATTTATTTCTGTTGCTAAAGTCATAATATTTCTTTTAATATTATTTATCGCATTAATATATATTTTGATTTCAATATTCATTTCGTCAAATTTATGAGCCCAATCTGGGTTTTCATAAGAAGAGTTTTTAACTGCTTCAATTTGGGCGTTTAGTTTATTGTATCTAAGATTAGAACTAGTTAGACTACGTTTGTACTCAGCTAATTTACTTATTTTAGCAGCATTATCCTTAACAATAGCAGTATACTTATCATCATTATTAGTCTTTGTAACTTGTGGTTCATTATTTTGTGTTTTTTCAGACACTAAACCAGAGATATGGTTATAAACCTCCCGATAATCAACAGGTCCCATATCTGCTAAGTTAACATTTTTAAGTTTGCTATAGTATAGTGCGGCAAGATGTTCAAATATGCGAGCACGACCTTTCTTTATTTTGACATCCGAGTTAGGAATAGATACAAGTTCATTATCTAACCCAGAGTTTTGTAATTTGTTTGTTTCTTCAACCAAAATCATTAAATTATTTTCAATATCTTTCATAAAAAGCCCCTACTTTCACTTCCGAAAAACTTCAGTTCCATTCCATTGTAGCATATTTTGCAAAAATAAGCAAATATTTTTTGCGCTAGATGCCTAAATAGTGGTAAAAACAGTATTTTTGCCCCTATTTTTAGGAAATATCACCGTATTTTTCGATTAATTTAGATTTTATTTTAGCCAGTAACTGGTCATCAGTTACCATTTCGACATAAAAGTCGTCATTTTCCATTATTCTTTTAAATACAAGATACT
>CANOGG010000009.1 GCA_947565485.1 uncultured Mycoplasma sp.
ATGCTGAATATAATTTTAGGCCATCACCCGTTATTTAATACACAGCGTATTTTTTATAGTAAAGTAATCTAAAGACGGTGATTTCTTTGTATCTGATTGGCTAAGAAATAGAAACACTATTGAATTTTTAGGTATTTGGGAAGAAATTCATAATCCTAATTTTAATTATGGCGAATTCGCCATAATTAAAAGCCAAGCAGGATTAAATAGTTATAAAATTAGTGTTAAAGAATGGGTAGAAAAAACAAATGCAATTGGTATAATGTCAAAAGCTGGAAGATATGGCGGAACATATGCACATAAAGATATAGCTTTTGAATTTGGCATGTGGATAAGCCCCAAATTTAAATTATTACTTATTAAAGAATTTGAAAGATTAAAAGCAGAAGAACAAAAACAACATGGATGGAATGCTAAAAGAGAACTTTCGAAAATAAACTATAGAATACATACTGATGCAATTAAGCACAATTTAATCCTCACAACATTAACTAAAGAACAAATAAATTATATTTATGCAGAAGAAGCAGATGTTTTGAATATGGCATTATTTGGTATGACTGCAAGAGAGTGGAGAAGTAAAAATCCTAATTTAGATGGAAATATTCGAGATTATACTACTATAAATAAATTAATCTGTTTAGCAAATTTAGAAAATCTTAACTCTGTATTTATAAATGATGGATTAAAACAATCTGAAAGACTAATCTGAAAGACTAATAAGATTAAATAGGATTGCTATTTCGCAAATGCAAATTCTTGGTGATAGTGATATAAAATATTTAAATGAAGGTACGTAGTATGACTTCTGTGACGCAAAGAATAAAACAAAGTTTTAAAAGAAGAAAATACTCATAATAGTTTAATTGGCCTAGCTGTTGATTATTTAACAAGACTTATAATGCCACAGAAGATAAAATTGTCCAAAAAACAGATACCTTAAATAAACAAGGCCTACTAAATAGAAATATGGCCGCTTTAAAGGGAACATTAACAGGTGCATTAAAAGATGAGTATGTTTTAGAACGAAAAAAATAATATAAAATAATTTTAGACCTAATAAAACCAAACTAATATTGGAAATTATCTCTCATATTAGTTTTTCTATGTTTAAAACTTAAAAAGTTAGACACCACATCGGAATTGTGTTATAATTATTTCTATGACTAATAAAATAAATTGGAGGGATGTATTTGAAAAAAAATAATAATTTAACCTTATTTATAATACCTGTCATAATAGTCATTGTCTTACTGGCAATTCAAGCTTTCTGTGAACTAGAATTACCAGGATACACATCAAGTATTATCAATAATGGTATTCAACAAGGGGGAATTGACTCAAGTGTTCCAGAAGTCTTAACTGACGAGATGTATCATGCTATTTTAAAAGTAAGCAACGAAGATATCGGTATTAATGCTAGTTACGACTTAATCAACAAAGATAATTTAAGTAAAAAAGATTTTGCGACTCTTAGTAAAAAGTACCCAATCTTAAAGAAACAAAACATATATCTTTTAAACAACAAACTAAACGATGAAGAAAAAGAACTCTTAGAAGAAAGAATGGCTCTACCTTTAATCGTTGTCGCTTCTTTCGCCAACAATAAAGAAAATCCTAATAATAATCTTGCTTGGCTTATGAGTTTAGATAAAGAAACTTTTAATAATGTTGTTAAAACTATCACTGACCAGTTTCAAAATCTCGACGAATCAATGCTTAGTCAATATGGCACTCTAGTTGTAAAAGATATCTATAAAACAGTGGGCATTGACATGGATAAATACCAAATAAACTATATTATTAATAAAGGTTTAGGTATGCTTCTAATCGCTGGTATTGCCATGGCTGTTGCTATTCTAACAGGTTATCTTATAAGCAAACTAGCCGCTCGTATCAGCTACACTCTAAGAAATAAAGTGGTCAATAAAATCCTATCTTTTAGTACTGCGGAATTTAAAGAGTTTGGTGCCTCAAGCCTTATAACCCGCTCTACAAATGATATTGAACAAATCAAAAACTTCTTTGTTATGCTCCTACGTATTGTCGTTTTTGCTCCTATTATGGGAATTGGTGCATTCATCAAAGTTTATGATAATCCTCTAAACTGGCTCATTGCCATTGCCATTATCGCGATTATCATCTTAATCAGTATTTTATTTTCACTCGCTATGCCTAAGTTTAAGAGTATGCAAAAGCTAATCGATAAAATGAACTTAGTATCTCGTGAAATTATTACCGGTATGCCAGTTATCAGAACTTTTAACACCGAAGAATACGAAGAAGAACGTTTTGACAAAGCAAATGTTAAACTAACCAAAACTAATCTTTTCGTCAATCGCTTAATGGGTATCATGATGCCTACTATGACTTTAATCATGAACTTTATAAGTATTGCTATCATCTGGTATGGTGCTAAAGAAATAGACTTGGGTACTCTTCAAGTTGGTACTCTTCTAGCCTTTATTACTTATACTATGCAAATAATTATGGCTTTCTTAATGATTTCTATGGTCTCAGTTATGCTTCCAAGGGCTTTAGTATCTCTAAAACGTATTAAAGAAATACTCCAAAAAGAGGTAAGCATCACAGAACCAGAACAACCAAAACACTTTAAAAAAGACCAAAAAGGCCTTGTCGAATTTCGTGATGTCAGCTTTAAATATCCTGATGCTGATGAAGCAATGCTAAAAAACATCAGTTTCACAGCAACTCCTGGTACTACTACGGCTTTTATCGGCTCAACAGGCTCAGGTAAGTCTACACTTATTAACTTAATACCTCGTTTCTTCGATGTTACTAAAGGTGAAATAATTGTTGATGGCTTAAATATTAAAGACGCTAGTATCAAAGACTTACGTGACCGCATTGGTTATGTACCCCAACAAGGCATGCTCTTCTCTGGTACCATCGAATCTAACTTAAAGCTTGGTAATGACAACCTAAGCGCCACCGAAATGGAAGAGTGTGCTAGTGTCAGTCAAGCCTTAGAATTTATCAATAATAAAGAAGATAAATTTGAGAGTGACATTTCCCAGGGCGGTTCTAATGTCTCCGGCGGTCAAAAACAAAGACTATCTATTGCCCGGGCTATTGCTAAAAATCCGGAAATCTACATTTTTGATGACTCATTTAGCGCTCTTGACTTCAAAACTGATGCCGCTTTACGTAAAGCTCTAAATAAACATGCTAAAGATGCAACTATCTTAATTGTTGCCCAGCGAATTAGCACCATTATGAATGCCGATAATATTATCGTTTTAAATGAGGGCGAAATAGTAGGTTCTGGAACTCATAAAGAACTTATCAAAAATTGTGGGATATATAAAGAGATAGCTCTTTCTCAATTAAAGGAGGAGGATTTATAATGGCCAGTAAAAGAAGGGGACCTCATGGTCCAGGTGCCGTTGATAAAGCCAAAGACTTCAAAGGTACTCTAAAAAAACTCTTAAAACGTGTCAGCGAATATAAAATCTTAATGGTTATAGCATTTTTATTTGCTATTGGTAGTACTATCTTTTCTATCATCTCACCTAAGATTTTAGGCAATGCCACGACCGAAATCTACACTGGAATCGTTGCTAAAATAAATGGTGTTGGTGGTATTAACTTCACAAATATCAAAAATATTCTTATCTGTTTAATAATACTTTATGTTATAAGTGCCGTATTTAGTTACATCCAAAGTCTTATCATGACTGGTATTTCTCAGCGTCTTAGCTACAAACTCCGTCGTCAAATATCCGAAAAATTAAATAAACTTCCCATGAGTTATTTTGACAAAGAAAACACTGGCGATATCCTATCTATTATCACTAACGACATTGATACTCTGCAACTAAACTTAAACCAATCAGCAACCCAGTTAGTTACATCTATCGTCACAGTTATTGGTATATTCATTATGATGTGTACTATCAATATCACTTTGGCTATTGTTACAGCCTTAGTACTTCCTTTTGCTTCCATCTTTGTTATGTTTATCGTAAGCAAAAGTCAAAAACACTTCATCAACCAACAAAAATACCTAGCTGAAGTCGATTCTGAAGTCGAAGAAATGGTTAGTGGTCATACTGTCTTAAAAGCATTTAATGCTGAAGAAAAAAGCTTTACTAAATTTGAGAGTGATAACAAGAAATTATTTGAAGCCGGTTTTAAAGCTCAGTTCTTATCAGGACTTATGCACCCCATCATGAACTTTGTTAGTGACTTAAACTATAGCATCATCGCCATCCTAGGCGCGCTATTTGCCATCAAAGGTAAAATAACCGTCGGAAATATCCAAAGTTTTATCCAATACTCTAAAAACTTTACAAATCCTATTGCCCAGTTAGCCCAAATATCTAGCCAAATCCAATCAATGGTCGCTGCCAGTGAGCGGGTATTTAACTTCCTCGAACTACCAGAATACATTGACGAGGGAATACTTTCATCTCGTACTGTCGAAGGAAATGTGGAGTTTAAAAATGTTAGATTTGGTTATGACAAAAATAAAATCATCATCAATGATTTCACTGCTAAAATAAACAAAGGCGAAAAAATTGCTATTGTTGGTCCAACTGGCGCTGGTAAAACGACTATTGTTAAACTCTTAATGCGTTTTTACGAACTAAACTCTGGTGAGATATTACTAGACGGCAAGAACATTACCGAGTATAAACGTAGTGAATTAGAAAACGTCTTTGCTATGGTTCTCCAAGATACTTGGCTCTTTAATGGTACTATCTTAGATAATCTTCGTTATGGTAATTTAAACGCTTCTGATAAAGAGGTGATGGATGCAGCTAAAACAGCTAGTGCTGACTATTTTATTAGAACTCTTCCTGATAGTTATAACATGATTATTAATGAAGAGACAAACAACATTAGTGGGGGTCAAAAACAACTTTTAACTATAGCTAGAGCCATACTCGCTAACCCTAAAATTCTCATTCTTGATGAAGCAACTAGTAATGTTGACACCAGAACTGAAGAACTAATCCAAGAAGCCATGGATAAAGTCATGGAAGGGCGAACTTCATTTATCATTGCCCACCGTTTGTCGACTATTAAAAATGCCGATTTAATTCTCGTTATGAATGAAGGCGATATCGTCGAAGTTGGTAAACACGAAGAATTACTAGAAAAAGATGGCTTTTATGCCAAAATATATAATTCGCAGTTTGAAAAATAAAATTTCAAGATACTTCCAAGCGGTATATTTCAAAACCTAAAATATACTGCTTTTTATTGTTTTAATTTTGAAGGAAAAAATCATAAATATAAAAATTCTAAAATCACCAAAAATTTATTGACAAAAAAGAATGCTTGGTATAAAATGATATTAACAGACAATTAAAAACAATGCAGAAAAATTAATTAATTTAAACAATGGAGGGAATTATTATGTTTAGAAAAGAAATTAAAACTAATGAATTTATTCATATCATGGTTACAAATAGATGTAACAGGCGCTGTCCTTTTTGTTTTGATGAAAATCGCAAATTTGGTAAAGATATTACCAAAGAAAATTATCTCAAAATCTTAGATAAAGCCAAAGAAAATAACATTAAAGAAGTTTGCATTTTAGGAGGTGAACCTCTTTTACACCCTGATATTTACTGGATATGCAAAACTGCCAAAGAATATGGCTTTAAAACTGTCATAACTACTAATTATGTCAAACCTGAAATATTAAAACAATGTGATGAATACCTTGATAGTATTAATATTTCTTATTATAACCAATCAGAACTACCAGACCAAAAAGAGTATAAAGCTGACATATCTTTATCGGCTCTCATGTATAAAGGTCGCTTAGATAATAAAAAAAGAATTAGACGAATTTATTGATAAATATAAAGATAAATATCATCTACGTCTTGCCACCCTTGAACCAACTCCAAGGTTTCCAAAAGAGTTATGTGACATCAAAGAATTTCTCAATACTCTAGAATTTGATGAAAAAATAAGTCTTTTTGGTCAAATAGAAGCGGATATTTATCGTGGTGTAACTATAAAAAGACACGATATTTCTCTCCCTAAATTTGAACAACCATTTTCCTTTAATGGTCATGTTACTGGTGCTTATGACCGTTCTTGGACTGATAATTATCTCACCGAAGAAAGAGGGAAAGTTATCTTTTCATCACCCATTGGAAATATTAGAGTCTATGACGAATATGATGCCCTTGCTAAAAAACTACACAAAATATATATTTATGACCAAGGTGATTATGTTACAGGTGTTCTCTATAACAAAGACACATCAAAATATATTTTAGTTAACCAATATCGCTATGGCATAGATAAATATACAACAGAATTTCCCGGTGGAAGTAAAGATTATTTAGAAGATTCTTACAATGCTTGGATAAGAGAGGTTAGAGAAGAAACTGGTTATCATATTCAAAAAGAAAATATCAAACTACTAAGTACTTATTACCAAAATGTCGACAATAGTAAAGGTAAAGTCTACATTTTCTCTGGCGAAACATGTAATGCTGAACTAAAAAAACAACAGTTAGACGAATTTGAACATATTAAAATAGTAGAAATGGACGCTAAAGAATTAGAAAGGCATATTTCAAGTAATAACTATTTATTAACTGAACTTATTTTCTTGAAATATAGGGCTAGTAAAAATGCAAAATAATAATTATTTAACGATTTTAAATAATCTCTCAGAAAAGAGTCAAAAATCTTTATCTGACGAAAACTTAAATTGGATATGTGAATTAATAAAAAAATATCAACCGAAACGAATCCTCGAAATTGGTGTTTCAACTGGAGGTTCAACCGCTGTCTATTTAAACTGTCTTCAAAGTTTATGCTTAAAAAGTGAATTAATAAGTGTTGATTCTGAAATTATCGCCACCTATAAAAAGGGTCAACCTACCATCGGTGCTGAAATCGACGAGCTATCACCATTTTTAAATTTAACCAACTTTAAATTAATAAAAGGCAAATATATTTGTGAAGTCGTAAATGAAATTGGAACCTTTGATATGATTATTATGGATACAGTTCACTTTATACCCGGTGAAGTCTTAGACTTATTATGTCTAAAAAATAATATCCATCAAAATACCATTCTAATTTTTGATGATATAAATATTGAGAGTCGCTATCCCGAAATATACTCTCAAAACCTCAATAGTTCCTCATCCAATCCTATGATACTCGCAGCTCTTTCTGGTAAACTTTTATTTCCTAATACCATCTTACCCGAAATTGGCGGTATCATTTTAAAAGAATTTGATGAAAATAGATTACTCTTATGTCTCTGCCACAAATGGAATTCCGATATTTTAGAATGCAAAAATTACTATTTCACTAAAATAGCTGAAATTTATGGCTCTGAATTTCTCGGTAAATTAGAAACAATATATAACAATTATAAATATTCCAATTTTAACAAAGAAGGTGTCTTAAAATGAATCAAAAACTCTTAACTAAATTCCAACTAGAATTAAAATCATTAAAAAAATTTGATATTATCTGGTTACTGTTTTGTACGCTTAGTATAACTATCATATCTCTTAATACTAATAACAGCCCCCTAGCTATCATCGCATCCATTATGGGTGTAATATATGTCATATTAAATGGTTGTAGATTATCAGTAGCCTTTCTTTTTGGTTTCATAAATACTTTTATATATGGTATAGTATCATTCCAAAATGGTTTATATGGTGATTTTATGATGAATATATTTTATTCTTGTCCTTGCTGTTTAATCGGCTTAATCACTTGGCTTAAAGCTAGCAAAGACAGCACCACAGCCCCAATTTCTTCTTTCAAAATTAAAGGCAGACTAATATTTCTCCTAATTATTATCCTATCTATTATCGGATATGGAACTATTTTAAATCTTTTAAATGATACTCAAAGTTACTTAGATGCAACTACAACTATCCTAAGTATAAGTGCTTATATATGTTTAATAATGCGCAAAAAAGAAGTCTGGTATCTATTTAATTTCTCCAATATTTTATCAATCATAATGTGGTCTATAAATTATCATAACCATAACGCTGAAATATCCATCTTATTCATGTATATTATCTATACTGCTAATTCTCTTCTTAATACTATTAGATGGGAACGTCAAAATCATAAAAACTAAACATAATCTTTTCATTATATTTACATACTTTTTTCAAAACATAAAAATTATCACTATTTTATGTTACAATTAAAATAGGTGAGCATATATGAAAAATAAAAAAATAACTATCATTTCTTTAATAACTTTATCAAGTATTATCGTCTTAGAAACCGGATACATTATTTATAACCATGTCCAAACTTCTAAAGAACTAAAAAATATCAATACAACCTATACCAATAAAAATGACAAAAATGATAATACAGAAACTAACCAAATAAAAAAAATAGATAATACTAAAGATTGGACTTTTAATGCTAACTATGATACTCAAGGATTGGCAGAATCCTATGAAACTAAATCTAAAGAAAAATACTATTTAAAAGATATTGTTGTTCCTTATCTAAATATTGATTCTGATTATGCTAAAAGTGCTAACAACGAAATAAAAGATGTGTATGATGATGCCCTGAAGTTTACAAAAGAGGCCTAGAAGATAAATTTGCTTTTGTTCAAGATTGCTCTTACCAGAAAAACATAAAAGATAATATTTTATCGATTGTTCAAGCTCTTGGAGTGGGCGACACCGATGTTGTTCGCTATAACTATTATACTTATAATATTGATTTAAAAACAGGTGAGAAGTTAACCTATAAAGATATTTACACTCAAGCTGGATTTACCGATACTAACATTGAAAGTAAAGTAGAGGCCTCAATCACTAAGATCATGAAGGAAAAATTAAATGATTTTAAAGATCCCCTAAAAGAAAGTGGTGATGGCGGGTATTTCCCTGATGGCACTAATTTTGATACTTATAATAACCAAAGCATTAATAATTATAAAACTTCTGTCCAAAACAATACAATTGATTATTATTTAACATTTAATGGTAAACTAAATATCATTGTTGACCTATCAATACCTGCTGGCATTGGCACATTTCCAACAATTATTGAAGTAGATAATTCTAATCAAAACAGTGACGTTACAACTAAACCAGTCGAGAAAATAGATAATACTAAAGATTGGGTCTATGAAGCATCTTATGACACCAATAAATTAACTTCTTCGTATGAGACTAACTTCAAAAAAAAATATTATTTAAAAGATATAAATGTACCTTATTTAAATATCAATTCCAGTTATGCTAAGAATGCTAATAATGAGATAAAAAGAGTATTTACGAATGCCCTTGAAGTCTACAAAAGGGGAATAGAAGACAAAGAAAGCTATATTGAAGAATGTCACTATAATCAAAAAGTTACAACAGATTATATCTCTATTATTTTAACGTTAGCCACTGGTGGTACCGATGTTATACAATATAACTATTATACTTACAACTTAAATTTAAAAAATGGTGAAAAACTATCATATCAAGATGTTTACAAATTAGCTGGCTTTACTACAACCAATATCGATAAAAAAGTAGAAGAAAGTATCACTAGAGTTATGAAAGAAAAACTAAATGATATTCCGGATAATGAATTTAACACTTATAATAATAAAAGTCTTAATAATTATAAAACATCTATCCAAAATAATAATATCCATTATTTTTTAGCATCAAATGGCAAATTAAATATAATTGTTAATTTAGAAATACCAGCAGGAATAGGTACATTCCCTACAATTATTGAAATATCAAATTAAACATAAAGAAAGGTTAAGCTATGAAAAAAATAATACCCTTAATTATCTTAACTATACTCCTTATACCTAATAAAGCTTTAGCTAAAGATGTAACGTTTACTGAAATTGCGAATAAATTTAAAGAAAAATTTGACTTTTCTAAAATTGATGCTGAAAGTAGCACTCTTCTCCAACCTTTTGAAGATGCAGCAAGTATCACTACAACCTTAGACAAAATCGAAATAAAATATAATCTTCCGAGTTCTACAACTACTATCTTTAAATTTAGTAATGGTAAAATAACTTATAAAATAGACGATGCCGTCAAAAATGACGAACAAATTCTTTCTACTCAAGCCCTAGCTGACACTGTTGCAATGATGAAGCTTTTTTATATAATTGGTGAGCTAAAAGGTTTTTCTACGACTAAAATAACCGAGGCCCTAGCCAATTTTAAAGAAAGTGATTATACCACTGGTAAAAATGGACTTACTATGACTTCTAAAACTTATCAGGGGACCACAGAAAACTTTAGTATAACATATTCTGATACGATGACTTTAGACCTTGCAAGCTTTAATTTAGGTGGCCCAGCCCCAAGCGCTAACGATAAAACTCCAACTACCACTAACAAAGACACCAACATCGAAAATCTTAAAACCACCGCTGATACTTTTCCTATCATGATTGGCATAACCTTAGGCTGCTGTTTACTCATTATCTATCAAACAACCACAAGAAAAAAAACTTTATCCAAACTTTAAATTTTTTTCCTTAAATTCTAGAGCCATTTAAAAAATGTGCTTTTTTCATATAATAAGAAAGTCTTACTTTTTAAATTTAAACAAAACTTTTGATTGACGTACATATATTCATATTGTATAATTATATTATAACTCAGGGGTGATAGAATATGTTAATAAATAAAGCTTATAAATTTAGATTGAATTCCAAGTAAAGAACAAGAGAAATTAATAAACCAAACTTTAGGGTGTACAAGATTAATATATAATCTAATGCTTGCAAGAAAAAAGAGCTTTCACTCTTTATTCCTAACTGAGAAGATGCTAAGCACTAATCATACATCAGTTATAGACCTGACAAGGCATTACTGCCTTCGGTACAAGTATTATAGCATAAAATAACAATACTTGTCTATTATGGTATATTCGAAAATCAAGTTAATTATACAACAAAAAAATCTAGGTCCGCAAAGACCTAGACACTAGCATTTACATTATAACATGTTGATTAAGATGCATGAACTAGTTATTATAGAAATATGGGAGGTAGAAAATGAAAAATGAATTAGATGAATATAAAGAAAAAACTTTTGAAAATATAAAACATATTGATGATAAAGGAAACGAATATTGGGAAGCAAGGGAATTACAACAAACGTTAGGTTACAAAGAGTGGAGATATTTTTCAGCAGTCATAGAAAAAGCCCAAATTGCTTGTTCCCAGAGTAATAATAATATTAATTCCCATTTTGGTGTAAACACCAAAATCGTAACCGCTGGCAAAACTACTAAACCTATTATTGATTATAAATTAAGTAGATATGCATGCTATCTTATAGTACAAAATGCTAACCCCAAATACAATGCTGTGGCTTTAGGACAAACATATTTCGCAATTCAAACCAGGAAAATGGAACTAACCGAAGAAGAATATAGCAAACTAAGCGAAGATGACAAACGTTTATATAGGCGTAAACAAACAAAAGATGGTAATAAAATTCTTTATAAAATTGCTAAAGAAAAAGGTGTTAAAAACTTTGATAGATTTACAAATGCTGGCTATAGAGGTTTATATAATGGCGAAACAGCAAATGATATTGCAAAACGTAAAGGTTTAAGATATAGAGAAGATATATTGGACAATATGGGTAGTGCTGAATTAGGTGCTAATATTTTTAGAATCACTCAAACAGAAGCATTACTTGAAAAACAAGAAAAACCAAATGAATACATTGCTACAAACACGCACTATAAAGTAGGTAAGGCTGTTAGAGACACTATTAAAGAACTTGGTGGTACTATGCCAGAAGAATTACCTACTCCAGAAAAATCAATAAAACAAATAGAAAAAGAAGAACTAAAAAAATTAGAAGCAAAATAAAAAAATTCTATATTCCCGCATGATAGCTAACCACTAACATTGATATTACATTATAAAAAATAAATTTAATACTAACTCGTTATTACCATTATAATAAACGAGTTTTTTAATCCTTTAATTCCCAAGTTTACTTTTCGCATTTTATATTCCACTCTATATTAGTTTAGACCATTTTCATTTAAAAATCACACATTTAAAAAAATGCGCTTTTTTTCAATTGACAATTTATTTTTCGACTGCTATAATAAACGGCAAAACTTAAATTAAGAGGTGTGAGAT
>CANOGG010000010.1 GCA_947565485.1 uncultured Mycoplasma sp.
CCCATTATCCTTTTACCACTTATATATTTAGGCTAAGGCTTAAAATTAGAAAGAATTAGGATATATGATTAATCCTTAAGATTAATTCTTTAAATACCTAGGTTTTATCTCTTTAGAAGATAATCCTCTTACAGTGCTTTTCTTATTGTCTAATTTTGTCGAACTCTTTTGCTTGACGCTATTTTAAGTTTTGTTGTAAACTAAATATGCACTCGTATGAAAGGAACAATATGTCCAGTTTTATAAACCAACACAAATTTTTAAGAGATGAAGTTGCCACCATTATCTTAACCGATAAATCATGCATTGAATATGTTGAAACTATTGTAAGTATTATATTAAATATACCTAGAGAACATTTAAAGTTAGAACTTCTATATCCTTTAGTTTATTCTAACTCCCAAAAGTTAAAGAAAGCTATTACTGATGCTGTATTCGATTCTGATAAATATATTATTAATATCGAAGTTAATAGTACTAAAACTGATGCCTGCTTAGTTAAAAATAATAGATATATCTATCACTTACTTTTAAATCAAATCCCTAAAGCTGTATTTGATAAATTAGATAAACAAGTAATTCAGATTAATCTTAATGCTTTTGATTTCTTTAATCATGGTGATTTTATTTATGAAAGCCTCATCATGAACAAAAAGTATCACGAAGTAAGAAGAGATGATACTATTATCTTTGATATAAATCTAGACAAGTTAACTAAAATTCCGTATAATAAAATAAAGGAGATGGACGAGTATACAAGTTTAGAAAAATTATTATATTTCTTTGTCTGTGAAGATGCAAACCTAAAATCTAAACTATATACTAGTGATATGATGAAGAAAGTTATGGATAAATCAGAAAAACTAACTAATGAATTTTTAGATGGTCTATATTATGATTATGACGAATTTAAAAAAGCCGAACTTTATCAAGCCGGAATGAACGATGGTATCAATGATAATATAAAAAATATCGCTAAAACAATGCTAAACAAAAAATATCCTCTAAAGGATATATCAGAAATTACAGGTTTAAAAATAGAAGATATCAAAAAACTAACAAAAGAATAAAGTGGCACCCATATTCTCTTAAAAATAATTAGTACTGTTAATCCAGTACTTTTTTAATATATTCCTCTCTATTCTTCTCTTTCTGTGGAAAAAAGCATGGAAAAATCCCCCAACTAGAACCTAATTTATGCATAATTGGAAACAAAATAACCACGGTAAATATTTGTGTTAAAATAACCGGTCCATCCACATAATCTTCCTGTGCCATAACTGAAGCTTCTCCTACCATATCAATGTAAAAATCAGTTCTGCTAAGCGGTTCTTTATACTGAATTTGGTCTAAAAAAGTCTGCTCTTTCGTTAAATCTTCTTTAACTAACCTCCCTATTGGCAAAGTCGATTCTCTTGTTTCTTTATCCTGAACTACACTCTCACCATTTATCCGCGCTGCAACTATCTCTCCCGACGGTAAAGTAAGCGCCTGCAAATAAAAATTCTTATAAAAACCCGCTCCTTTATTCTTATACTCTATCCCTGGTGATATTACCGTAAATAAATCATGTGTAAATAAATCATCGACTCTCTCTACCCTAAAAACCGATTCATCCGCAATTCCTCCAACCTCACCTACATCTACGCACTTTTTACTGACTTCTTCCCCATAACTCTTATTTAAAAAATGGCTCGCAAGCTTACCTGTTCCTATCGCTACTAATACACTTAAAGCCAAACAGACCCATATATCAAATCTCAAATAATGTACTCTCAATTCCTATCCCTCTTTCATATCTAAATTATATCACATTTTCTTCCTTAAACCTATACTCTTCCCCTCTCGGAAAAATAATTCTTACCTCTGTATATTCTCCCTCTACTGAATCCAACTCTATTTTTAATCCAAGCGCCAGACATAACTTCTTCGCTAAATAAAGACCCATTCCTGTCGAATGCTGCTTTTCCCTCTTACTTCCCGTAAAATCTTTTTCAAAAACTCGAGATAAATCTCCATTACTTATCCCACATCCCTTATCTTTTATTTTAAGTACAACCTGCTTGACTCCCTCTTCACCCCTAATTTCTAGCAACCTCTCTTTTTTATCACTATACTTAATTGCATTCTGCACCACCTGAGATAATATAAAAACCAACCATTTCTGGTCACTATAAACTACATACTCTAAATCTTCTATATCTATCTTTATCCCACTAAATAAAATACTCTCCCTAAATTTCACCATCACCATCTGCACTATATCACTTAATACCACCTCTTCTATAAAATAGTCTTTCTCTGGATTATCACTTCTTTATCTCATGCGCAAAACTCTCAACATACTCTCTATACTCTAGTATTTCTTTTTCTAACTTACCTATCTTATCATTCATATTCTTACAAGCCACCTTTATCGCCTGATAATAAGGATATGTATAAATACTCCGCGGTTTTGGTATAACTTCGGCAATCAAGTATTTTTCATCTAAACTTGCCACCAACTCTAAAATCTTCTCGCCTCGCTTCTTTAACTTATAATAATCACCAACTAACCAAATAATATCTACCCCCACCATCAAACTTCCCAAAATAAATATATAAAAACCATCTATCCCATAAAACAGCAAAAAAATAATCACAACTAAAACCCCAAATAATCGTCCTAATATTTCTCCTATCTTCTCCTCAATATAATCTCCAAAACTCATAACCTATATCCCTCTCCCCTAACTGTAATGATAAAATCTTCAATCCCAATCTCTCTTGCTTTATTACGTAGTCTATTTATATTTACTGTTAAAATATTTTCATCTAAATAATACTTTTCATTCCACAAAAACTCAAGTAACTCATCCTTTGAAATAACCCTATCTTCATTAATAAAAAAATAATAAAGAATCCGAAATTCATTTCGCGTTAACTCTACTTCCTGACCTCCATACTTTAAGAGTGCCATCGGCAAATTAAGAACATAATTTTTCTTATGTATTTCCTGATAATCTTCTCTATTTGTAAATATCGCTCGTCTTATCTTCTCTAAAAGTAACGACTTATTATACGGCTTAACAATAAAATCATTCCCCCCTACTCTTATACTTTCTAACTCATCCTCTGTCGTGCTTCTACTCGTCACAAAAATTATCGGCACATTCTTCTCTTTCTTCAAAATTTTACAAAGCCTAAACCCATCCTGATACGGTAGATTAATATCAAGCAACACTAAATTATAATCAAAGTCTCCAATCTCTGTTATCACATCTTTAAAATCCTGCACTAACAAAACCTCATACCCATTATCTCTAAGAAAATCTCCTAAACCATCTCTAATTTTCTTCTCATCTTCAATAATAACAATTCTTTGCACTTCTTAAAATCACCTAACCCTATTATATATCAAAACCGAAAAAAGGAATATCTAAATTCCTAATCTCTTACATTTTTCTTAAAACCAAAATAAGCCGCCCCAAAATAAATTCCATAAATTACTAAAAACAGAACTAATCCCTCACCAAAATAAATTAAGTATTGATAATCACTAACTAAAGTAATTCTAAATAACTTATTCATTGAACTTAAAAGACTTAAACTAATAACTACTGGTAAAACAAGAGGAAACAAGAAAAATATACTTACCTGTTTAAATACTAAACTTTTTATTTTCTTCTCTCTAACCCCCATCTTTCTAAGTATTTGATATTGATACTTATTTTTATTCGCACTATCTATTATCTGGACCGCCAGTATTGTGCCCCCTATCGCTGTAAATATAAATGCTATATAAAATGCGACTAGAGAAGTTATAGCAACAAACCCATTATTATTCGCAAGTTCCTCTCCTCTAACTGTTATATTTCCTATTGCATAACAATACCTAACCCCACTTTCTCCATCTTCTACACACACATCACTATTTAATAAAGCCTTTAAATCTTGACCATCCATCTCACCTAGTTCTTCTAAAGTATCTAAAAACAAATAATAGCTTCCCTCTTCTAAACCATCCACCGCCTTATCAGGAACAACAATTAAATATCCATACCCAAGACCCCAAACCGAGGTATAACCTTGTTTAATTATCTCTTTTTTCTTCAAACTAATTCCATTAGATAACTTTAGAATATCAAGTTCTTTTAAACCCTCTAACTTAGATGCTACCTCTTTTGAAACATGTAATAAATATTCATCACCTCCTAAAACAAGCGCCTCTTCTCCCTTAAGTCTTAACGCCGCATTATAATCACTCAAACGCACAACCATCTCGAATTTTCTCCAAGAATATTCCTCACCTAGTAAACTAAGAATCATCTTCTCTTTATTAAGATAACTATGATAATAAACTTTATCTTGTATTGTATACTTATTTTCTAAATAACTTAAATATGTCTGAACATTTTCTTTATTATCTTCAATTGCCACATCATAAGGCGCATTTCGCTCTAACTGATAATCAAACATCCCTTTAAATAAACTTGAAATATTAAGTGCCACCAAAGTAATCGAAAGAAGAACCATCAAAGTTGCCATCGTTAAGCTCATCGTTTTAATCTTCGCTGTCAAATTTCTTCCCAAAAATAACGTATCACCATGATATTTAATCTTTGGTTTCTGCAAAATAAATGCTAAAATAATATCTGTTATCACCATCGTTAACCCATAAATACCGACAATAATCATCAACACTGCAAGCATAATTAAACCCATATTCGGCTCATATCCTACTCCGGCAAATTGTCTATCAAAAATTATTAGTGCACCACCTATCAAAACAAGCGCTCCACCAAAAAATAATCCCTGAAATAATTTTTTCATTTTAAATTTCTTTTCATTTTGCTTATCATAATAAATTAAACTATGAATTTTTAATTTCCTTGTTCTTCTTCTTTGTAAAAGAAAAACCAACCCATAAATAATAACAAAATATAACAGCCAAATTAGTAATGCTTTATCTGAAAAATCAAGCTTAACGACTCTCCTGGCAATCCAAAAATATTTCTTAGCACCACCGCGACCAATAAACTTATAACATATCCCCCAGGAATCGAAAGAACAAGCGAAAAAAGACCTAAAACTAAAATTTCCAAGCCAAACATTCTTTGTATTCTCTTAAGTTTTACTCCAAGTAAACCATAAGTCCCAAACTCTTTACTCCTCTTACTATATATAAACTTTACGATATAATTTACCAAAAACGAAATCGCCACAACAATAAATATATTCACAACATCCATCACTAAAGAAAAGTTCTGCATCATCCGGCACAAACTAAGCACTTCCCTTGAATTGGCAATCAAACTAAAAGCAAACGCCAAAGATAAAGCAATCGTAATCGTAATTACATAAATAACATAGTCTTTAATATTACGTTTTAAATTTTTTAATGCTAACTTCCAAGTCATATCTATTCTCCCCCAAGTAGTGTTAAAACATCCAAAATTTTATCATAAAATTCTTTTCGCTCCATTTCGCCCTTTACGAGTTCATTAAAAATCTTGCCATCTCTAAGAAAATAAACTCTCCTACAAAAACTTGCCGAAAAAGCATCATGTGTCACCATTAAAATCGTTGACCCCAATTTCTGATTAACTGCCTCTATCGTCGTTAAAAACTCTCTTGCTGATTTCGAATCAAGTGCTCCCGTTGGCTCATCCGCAAGTATCAATTTAGGATGATTAATAAGCGCTCTTCCAATCGCACATCTCTGCCTTTGACCTCCACTAGTCTCATAAGGAAACTTTTTCAAAATATCTAAAATATTCAACTTTTTTGCAACATCTAAAACTAGCTTCTCTATCTTTTCTGACTTTACTTTATTAATAATCAAACTAAGTGCCATATTCTCCTCAATCGTTAAGGTATCAAGCAAATTATAATCCTGAAAAATAAAGCCTAACTTCTCTCGTCTAAAAAGAGCGAGCTCTTCTTCCTTTGATACAGCAACATTCACTCCATCAATATAAATATCCCCACTTGTCACATCTAAAATCGTCGAAATTAAATTAAGAAGTGTCGTCTTACCTGAACCACTAGCTCCCATAATTGCCACTAATTCTCCCTCAAAAATCGTAAAACTAATTCCCTTAATCGCTTTCGTTATAACTGAATTTTCACTTCCATAGTATTTCTTTACATCGTCTAATCTCAAAATTTCTTTCATTAAAAAATTCCTCGTCTTTCTACAAAAAATTATATAACAAACGAAGAAAAAATAACATTACAGTTTTGTTATCTAATTTTAAAAGTCTTTGGAGCAAGCCACCTAACTAAAGCCAAAGATACCAAAATATAACCAATACTAAATATAATCATCAAAAGCCCAAAACTCATCGTCTGAAACCTCCATGTCGAAACATAAAAACACACCAAATATGTAACTCCATAAACTATCTTATACGAAATACTCTTCATCTCTGACTTTTGATTATATGGCTGCCATAAATAATACATCACTAAATAATGTCCTGAAAATATTACACTCATCGCCATCACTCCCCCAAACAATATTATATAATTCCAACTATTATTTGAGCCTCCACTTAACAAAAGTAACAACTCTAACCCCAAACCAATAAAGAAAGCTAGTCTTGCATTATAACTTACCACCATTTTAAGCCTCTCTTTAAACAAACTAATAATCGCTTTTGGCCTCCTCATCACTCTATAAGTTAAGAGACTATAATCTGAATTCATAAACATCGTCTCTGTCATAACTCCCCCTAGATTAAAAAAATACATCACAAAAACCATATAAGGAAAAGTAAAGAGCAATAACTCATTAACAACTATCTTTATATTTGGAAATAGAAAAATAAGTATAATAACTACCGAAAAGAACCCCACTATAAGTGTTACTTGTCTTCTAACTAATCTTAAAAATACTCTTCTATGTCTTTCTAAAAACAAATCATGATAATATTGATAACCTTCTTTTCTACTCTGAAATTGCCCGTTACTTTCTATTCTTCTAGCAACAAACTTTCTAAATCGTGTGTTTCCATCCTCATCCTCTAGAACTTGACCATCAAAAGAAGCAAAAATCTCTTTATACATTCCTTTATAATCTCCAAAATTATGTATCTTAACTAAACTATATAATCCCACGAGTATTGCCCCACTAAACAGAACCATAAATAATTTGAGTGACACAACTATCTTAAAGTATAATAATATACCTCCCACTAAAAACATCACCCCCACCACAAACCAGCCTCCAACTCCTTGATTATTTTCCGCTCTAACTACTCCTGTAAGCTGGTATTTACGTATATGTAAATACGCAACCATGACTTTTAAAGCCCCTACAAAAAATGGAATAACAAACACCAGATAAAAAGGCAAATCAATTCTTCCCCCAAGTATGGCCAGAACTAAACCTAACCCCCCAATTAACTTAACTAAATTATAATAATAATTACTTTTTACATAATCACAAGACTTCATATGCATAACCATCAAAGCATAATACTTCTCTTTTTCTATATTAAACATATAAGTATTTAAAAAAGCTCCTATTACCGTCAAAAAAACTATCATATGTAAAAATACCTCTACCTGATTACTCTGAAACATCCTACATACTGTTATGAGACTTAAGATATAAAAAAACTTCACATAAAACATTCTAAGTAACTCTCTTAAAGCCCTTATAACATTAGCAAACCCTATAACAATTTTTTTACTATACCAATTACCATTTATATTTCGTAAAATAGGCATTGAAAAAATCATATAAATAATTCTATTTACCATATATGTATTCCAAAACTTCCAAGATAAACTAAATGTTCTAAGCATCTTACTCCTCCATCAAAGCATCCATTATCTTCTTCTTAAAATTCTTACTATTCGTCGCATCTTTTTCTGTCTTTTGTAAAATCCCTTTACTTAAAACAACTATCTCATCACACAAATCCATTGCTAACTCCATAATATGCGTCGAAAAAATAATAATATGATCTTCTTTTAAATGTTTCAAATTCTCTTTCATCTCTTCCGCGACCACGACATCAAACGAAGTTAAAGGCTCATCAAGTAACAATATTTTCGGGTTTAAAATAAAATACGCCAGCATCTGCATCTTATTCTGCATTCCAAGTGAAAAATCTTTCAGCAATTTATCCCGGTCTAAAATACTTATTTTCATAAAATCTAAATACTCATCGACACTTTTTTTATTATGAATATTATCTTTATTTATATCGATAAAAAACTTCACAAACTCCCTCGCAGTCAAAAATTCTGGCACTCGCGGAACCGCTAGCACATACCCAATATTCTCACTCATAATTTCTTCTCTTACTTCTCCATCTCTTAAATATATCTCGCCACCATCCTTTTTTATATCCTCATTAATACAGTTAAATAATGTTGTCTTACCAGCTCCATTTCTTCCTAACAAGCCATAAATTTTTCCTGTATGAAACGTAAAATTTACATTATTTAAAACTTGATGGGTTCCAAATTTCTTTTCAACATTTTTTAACACTAACTCCATATTCTCTTCACCAACTATTCATATATTTAAAAATGTAGACAAATAACTTTATCTACATTCTCTAAATTTCTCTACATTTTTTTGACATTTATTGCTCTAACTTTTGTTTTATCTTTTGGGTCATCTTCAATATCAAAAGACACAACATCACCATCATTTAATGACTTAAAGCCTTGCGCATCAATCGCTGAATAATGAACAAATATATCTTTTTTTGTTTCATCATCAGTAATAAATCCAAAACCTTTTTCACTATTAAAGAACTTTACAATTCCCTTATGCATTTTTATCTTACCTCCTTACATAACCATTTCCTCAGACTATTATATAAAGAAATAGAATAACCTAATTAGAAATACAACCTTACAATAACATTATTTTACTAAAAAGTAAACTCCTTTTTCTCAAACTTTACATATTTATCTTACTTTTTCTTTTTCTTCGGAACTGGTATTACCTGAAGAAGTATTCGCACTACTTCTAAAGCCTTATCTTTCTCTTCAATATCTAAAATATAATGCTCTTTTGCTCCCTTATAAGGACAACCTCGACTAGCATCGTGCATCAATTCCTCTAATTCTTTAATAATTTTCACATAAACTGTATTATCGCACACTGTTAAAACTGGCTTATCATTCACATAAACCATATACTCGCCAAACATTTTTCGATATCTTACATCCCCTACTTCTTTTATCTCTTCTGTAACATAATCTATATAATCACTAGAAGTTGCCATTTAATCACTCCTTAAAATTAATTTTTATAAGCTGGCTTCATTTTCCCCAAACTCCACCAAAAATCTTTATTTCTTGCTAATATTTCTCTAAGCTTCCACCCAACTTGACCCTTATAATCATGTAATGTTGCACCTACACCCACAGCTTCTAAACCCAAACTATCTGCAATATATAATGCCCGATATAAATATTCTTCTTGAGCCACAATTACAATTCTTTTAAGTTTATAAATATTTTTCAATCTATAAATGACATCATAAGTTGAACTTGCTACTTGCTCCCTAAAAATATTATTTTCTGCTACCCCCTCTTGAATAAGAATATTTACTATACCACTTCCTCCAACAATTATCTTAGGTGCTACTCCTTTTCTAAATAGTGTGGCACCCACTAAAGCCCGATCAAGCACCATCGCATTACTTTCCTTGTTTTTCTCACTAACTCCCAAAATAACAATAGCCTCATAATTCTCTAACCCCTGGTAACTTTTCTCTACTAATTTTCTTGACCTAAATACCACCCATAAATTAATACTCAAGGCCAATATAACCGCAACTATTAAAATTCCTACTAACCATCTAAAATAAATTTTAAATATCATTTTTTTAGGATATTCCCTCAAAAATCATCACTTCCACCTAATTTGTATTACTACAAGTTACTCTCTGCTCATTACCATTTTTATCCATATATTTACATATACAAAAATCATCCACACAAGCACAATCTTTCACAAGTTTACACTTTACTTCTAAAGCTTGAACTTTAAAACTATTGATAAAATTTTTAATTCCCTCATAAATAATTGAATCTCCAAAAACTTTACGCAAATTACTATTTATTACACTCTCATCTAAATTCTCCGCCTTTACTACAGATGATACATCTTCACTTGCTATCTCGCCTCCAATTTGCGTTGTATTATCAAGTTCTATTTTAAAATTATTTTGAACCCTATCATAACTAAAATTCCCATCTAATGCTAATTTCAAAGTCTGCCGTTTACCACCTATTTTTTTTCGTTCTAATTGACCCTTGACATTAAGCCCTAAACCTCCAACACTCACGTCTACATCAATATTATAGGTATCACCATTTAAACTTATTTCTCCCTTAGCAATCTCTGTATTTCCCACTTTAACTAATATATCATTGTAATTATTTTCATTAACTAAACTAAAAATTCCTTCTTCAAAATTAATTTTTAACTCTTTTACCTTATCTAAAACCCCAAAACTTAATATTTCATCTTCTCCCACATAAAGACTTACTCCTACAACAGTATTAACAAGCCCTTTCGTATAAATAACCACTTTCATTTCTTGAAGCTTATTAATTATACTTTTATCACTAGCCCATTTTTTTAACTGACTATCTACTTCTTTCTTAGAAATACCCAAGATACTTGCTAAGCTATCCATCGCATTATTATCTTCCCTTAAAGCCTTTAATAATCCCTTATACTTCTTTTCTACTAATTCTTTACTAAGAACATAATTATTTCGATTAACTTTCAAAGTCTTATTTTTTATTTTAAAAGTCCCTTTATCATGTGAAATATTACTCTTCTCAATATTACTACCCACATAATCTTTAAAAACTTCCAAAATATTTAAAACGTCATTATAATCTATTCTTTTCTTAAAAAATTGCCCTAAAATTTCATCTTCTGATAATAATATAGGTTTATCATAAATATTATCTAATTTTGTATAAACATTTCCCTCTTTTAAAATAGCTTTCCAGTTTAACAAGGTTCCATTATTTTTCTTAATCTCCAAATTCCCACTAAACTCTTCATTTTTTGCCTTCCAATTAATTCCATAATCATAATTATATTCTCCAAGTTCCATTACTTTCGCTATTTCTGTCGTTATTTTAAAACTTCCTGTACTTCTAAATATATCTTCTTCTGGATTATAGTCAAGTCTTTTTTTATCTAATATTACCAAATAATCTTTTACATAAGAAAAACCTCTATCAAGCGTTTTTGTATAAATTTTATAAGGCGACGTAAAAACTTCTGTTAAACCAAACACAACTCCCACTAATATTACTAACCCTATTACAACTATCAAAACCATTATTCCAACATAGCTCTTTGACTTTTGTTCTTTTTTCTCTTTATATGGCTCAGGCTCTGGCACATAATTATTCATCATCGCATCATCTAAATTAGAATTATCATCCTCTGGCATAAAAAATCTATTTCTACCACCATTACTCTTATCTTCAAACATTACAAACACCCTCTACTAATAATATTGTACCATACTTTCTTTTTATTTTAAACTATCTTTTCTCACTGATTAACTCACTTAAATAAACAATCTCCAAATCTTTAAACTTTACTTCTCGAAGTATCACGCTAACATCATCCAAACTAACTCCATTCTCTATTTTCACAATACTACCATTACTTATCTCTTTTTTCACATCTAACAAATTAGTCTTCGTTAAAACTAGACTCGGCTCTACTAAAAAATTCCGCTGCTTTCTACAAACATCTTTATTGCTTTCTTTTATCACACATATATGCTTATTTTCTTTATTGAGATTTAAACTATTTTGCAATGCCCTAAAATTTTCATCTTCATCATTTATCGGTTCTAAAAAACTTCCACTCTTATAATCTTTCATCGTAACAAGTTCTGATGCTTTAATATTTTTCTCTCGAAAATAATCACTAATTTCTCCCCTACTCACAATAAAACTTACTCTTTTTTGCTTATTATTACCATATTTTATAATTTTATCTCGATTATCATCTACCGAAACTTTTGGCTTAACC